>JAJZCJ010000074.1 GCA_021846145.1 Bacillota bacterium | reverse complement strand
GATTGCTAGGTACCCACACTACAGTCACGGTCACATTACGAGTTTTATTATGGGTTGGGCGGCGTGGATTGCATATGCCTCCGTTCCTGCTGTCGAGGCGGATGGCGTGATGCAATACGCCTCTCACTGGATACCTACCCTGTGGAATCCGCAGACTAATTTATTAACTGGAACCGGACTGTTGTTTGCGGCGCTACTTATGTTCATTTTTTTCTTAGTGAACTATTTTGGTGTGCGGTATTTTGCGCACGTGAATACCACCGTTACGATTGTGAAATTTATTATGCCTGTCCTCACTATTCTAGTCTTCCTTTTTGCGGGGCTGCATTGGGGGAATTTCGTAAGCGCTGGCGGGTTTGCGCCTAGCGGATCTTCAGGCATCTTCGTGGCCGTGGCGACCTCTGGCGTCATTTTTGCTTACCTTGGGTTTCGTCAAGCGATTGATCTTTCCGGGGAGGCGAGAAATCCGCAACGCGATATTCCGATCGCCCTGATGTTGTCCATTGTCATTGGGATCATGCTCTATGTGTTGCTCGAACTTGTATTTGTAGCTGGCGTTGCTCCTTCGGCACTACAACATGGTTGGGCTAATGTCACGTTTAATGCGCCATTTGCCGAATTGGCTGCGAGTTTGAATCTCGGCTGGTTGGCTGTACTATTATATGCGGATGCGATCTTGTCTCCCGCAGGAACGGGAAATGTTTATATTGCCTCCACTTCGCGGGTATTATATGCCTTGTCTAAAAATGGATATTTTCCTAAAATATTAGCCAAAGTTAACCCGAAAACCGGAATTCCCAATGTATCGTTGCTCGTGGCTTTTATTTTGGGGCTGATCTTCCTGTTGCCGTTTCCTTCGTGGCAAAGCCTAGTGGGATTAGTCTCATCAGCGACAGTTTTCACTTATATTATTGGGCCAGTTACGTTATCGGTGTTGAGAAAAACAGTTCCCAATGCCAGAAGGCCGTTTGAATTAAGAGGCAGTGCTGTCATCTCACCGATCGCATTTGTCGTGGGTTCCCTGATTATTTACTGGACGGGGTGGAATACAGACTCTAAATTGCTGGTGGCTATTCTTGTCGGGTTGTTGTTATATCTATTATTTGCTTGGCTAATTCCCAATGAAATCAATCGGCCATCAAAAGCCTCAATCAAAGGCGGGATATGGCTGAT
The DNA here is from genome assembly GCA_021846145.1 of Bacillota bacterium. Next base: position 11,039 of record JAJZCJ010000074.1, on the reverse strand, counting down.
TGTGTACCTTCTGTCGATGCTTGTACTTACCTTTATCGGATCTACTAAATTAGGGGAATTACACAACTACATCCCCTATCCTTGGGATATTTTCGTGGTGATTGCTATTTCGATAGTGTTTTACTACTGGGGGGTAGCCAGTGGATTTAAAACAGAAGACACGGAAGAAGCGTTAGAAGCAGTCACGCAAATGGAGACACAACGTAAGAGTAGTTATTCTGGACTTACGATGGTGTCCAAGCTGACACGTGTGTTTGCGATCGTCATTATTGTGTTCCTGATCTTCGCAACGATTGTTATCCTTCAAACCAGTTCATTAATGGGGATGTTTGCAGGCAATTACCTTATGCAAAAGTCGAAGCTATTGGGGCTTGTCATGCAGCTCAGGGTAGTTAATATTTTCTCCTTCTCTGTGATTATTCTCTTCATTGTCGGCCTTCTTTACTATATTCGGCGCATGCTTGCACCGATTAGTTTTGTGACCAGTCACTTGATGAAAATTGCAGATGGTGATTTACGGGTACAACAATTGGAAATTAAAACTGACGATGAAATGAGCCTGCTGATCCAATCGATGAACACGATGGTGCAAAATATGGATCAGCTGATTTCCACGCTGCAACAGAGTTCGTTGCAACTAAGTTCATCATCTGATGATGCCGCAGCCTCCACGCAGGAAACAGCCGCATCATTAGCGGAGATTGTGGGGCAGATGCGCCATGTCAATGACTCATCTAACGAAGGATTGCGCACGGTGATTAGTATTTCGGAAGCCGTTGAAAATTTGGTTGCGTTAATTCAAGTGGCCGAAAAAAGAGCAAATAGTACGAGGGATACTTCGGTGCAAATGCGTGATGCCGCCATTACGGGGAAAAATGCAGTGGAGAGTACGATCACCAGCATTGAAAATCTAAAGCAGAAAACTTCGGAAACAGAACAAACCATGATCGAATTGCAAACCCATACGCAGCAGATTGAAAAAATCGCTAGCACCATTAGCGGCATCGCGGCACAAACCAACCTACTTGCATTAAACGCGTCGATTGAGGCCGCGCGAGCAGGGGAGCAGGGCAAAGGGTTCTCCGTGGTGGCTGAAGAAGTGAGGAAGCTTGCCGAACAAACACAACATGAATCTTCGCAGGTGAGCGGCATTTTATCCCGCATCACTTCCCTTTCCAACACGGGATTATCGGTAGCCAAAGAGAGTCGGGACGCGGTGACGATTAGCGTTGACATGGTGCTTCAGTCTGGAAAAACGCTGGATAACATTTTGACGGCAGGGGAACAGACTGTCAAAGAAGTAGCAGGCATGGATGAAGTCATTCAACAAGAAGTGAGTCATGCGCAGCAAATAGCAAGTTTGATGAAAAATGTGAATGGGGTCGTTGAGGAATCTGCGAAAAGTGCGCAATCGGTTGCAGAATCTTCGATGGGAATCAATGTGGCAATGGAAGTGGTGGCAAAAAGCATGCAAGACTTGAATTTGCAAATAGTCACACTCAACGATGTGTTGTCCAAATTTATCGTACAATAGCACCATTTATTTGATTAGGAGGAACTACAATGACGAATACAATGCCAATGATGTTGGAAGAACAGTTTGGTGCCCATAACTATCATCCACTCCCGATTGTTTTAGCGAAAGGTGAAGGGGTATGGGTGGAGGATCCTGAAGGTAATCGCTACATGGACATGCTGAGCGCTTATTCCGCGTTGAACCATGGGCACAGACACCCGAAAGTCATTCAAGCATTAAAAGATCAAGCCGATAAAATCACGTTGACGTCGCGTGCGTTTTACAATGATAAATTGGGTCTGCTCTATGAACGGCTTGCGAAGTTGACGAAGAAAAATATGATTTTACCGATGAATACAGGTGCAGAAGCAGTAGAAACAGCGATCAAAGCGATTCGTAGATGGGCTTATGATGTAAAAAAAGTGCCCGTGAATCAAGCGGAAATTATTGTCGCATCTGGGAACTTTCACGGTCGTACCACGACCATCATATCGTTTAGCTCCGATCAAGAGTATCAGCGTGGATTTGGACCGCTCACACCCGGATTTCGAATTGTTCCTTACGGTGACCTAGAGGCTTTGAAAAGCGCGATTGACCCCAATACGGCAGCATTTCTTGTGGAACCGATCCAAGGGGAAGCAGGCATTATTATCCCTCCGGAAGGGTTTTTGGAGTCGGCCTATGAATTATGTAAACAAAACAACGTGTTATTTGTAGCCGATGAAATTCAAACAGGTCTCGGGCGAACAGGGAAAGTGTTTGCTTGTGATTGGGAAAACGTTGAGCCCGATATGTACATTATCGGCAAAGCGCTCGGTGGTGGAGTGTTTCCCGTATCTGCGGTGGCTGCGAATAAGGAAATACTTGGGCTTTTTGAACCTGGGTCACACGGGTCTACATTTGGAGGGAATCCGCTAGGTAGCGCGGTGGCTGTTGCCGCACTTGATGTGTTAGAAGAGGAAGAACTCGTGCAACGATCACAAGATCTCGGGAAATATTTTTTGGATAAATTAGCACAGATAAAGCATCCACTCATCAAGGAAGTGCGTGGACGTGGACTGTTTATTGGACTGGAGCTAACTACTAAAGCCCGCCCTTATTGTGAACTACTAAAAGACCGTGGCGTGTTATGTAAAGAGACGCATGATCATACGATTCGCTTTGCACCGCCGCTCGTGATCACAAAAGATGAATTAGATTGGGCACTGGAGAAAATTTCACAAGTTTTTGAATAAGGCATAGACAAGGGCGCTTGCTAACAAGTTTGGGGAATGTGAACTTGTCAGCAAGCGCTATTTTTATTGAATTTTACGCTGCCAAATGTCTGGAATAATGGAGACGATTACTGCCAATACGATCATTAGCGCGGCCATCGGTAGAATTTGATCAAATCCCCCAGAGGTAAACTGTACCCAGATGTCGACAGGAACCGTATAAGGGTGATAGGCCATGATCATAGTCGCGCCAAATTCCCCCATCGCTCTGGCAAAGGTGAGCAGGATGCCGGATAAAATCGCCGCGCGGGCAAGGGGTAAACTCACCGAAAAAAAGATTCGCCAGATTCCGCCGCCAAGAATTTGCGTGGCTTCTTTCAATTCTGCGGGCACTTCTTCAAAACCCGCTTTGGCGGCAAGGATTAAAAACGGGCTGGTGATATACGTCTGCGCCAGAATGACCCCAAACATCGAATTCACCGCATTTAATTGAATGTTTCCAAGCCATGAACCGATCATTGTTTCAGGGCCGTATAAAAAAAGTTGAGCAATCCCGCCCACCACTGGCGGTAAGATGAGCGGCAACACGAGGATGCTGTTCGCGAATCCCCGTACCCAGTTTTTTTTCAAAGAAAGCCAGTAGGCGGTCGGCAAGCCAAAGACCACGCTAAAAAGCGTGGTCATCAGCGCAGAGACGATGGATGTGAGGATTGCGCCTTGTACCTCTGTATTCTCTGCTGCAGTGACAAATTGTGAAAAAGTCAGACTCCCCATCATGTGAAGCAGCGGAGCTGCGATATAAATAAGCGGCAACAGCGCGACTAATGTCAACCATGTTGATCGTCCGTTTCGTGCGATCATGCTGTGATGTTCCTTTCGCTTAAATCAGCGGTCGTAAGGATTTTGGCAACGCCGACAATTGTCCGACCAGTTTCTCTTTCACGGGTGTAAATCCGTCTTGCATTAGGATTTTGTGGCCCGCTCCCGCCACTAGATAGCGCACGAACGTCTCCGCACCTTTTTCATTTTTTACTGTGGAAGGAATCGTAATCGTGAAAAGGATAGGTGCTCCCTTCTGGACTTTGCCAACCTGTGGGTGATAAGTCGCGGATGCATAGTATTTCGCGTCTTTTACATCACCTAGGTTAATGGCGCTCGGCAGTGTGATGTAGGGCACGTGCCATTCCACAGCTTCGTGTTTGTATGCGACAATCGCGTCCATTTGTCCTGTCGTCAATTGGGCAAGCAACGTTTCCTCCGGAAACACTTGGCTCGTGTTTTCCACGGTACCGAGCACCTTTTTGAAGAGATTGGGCTGATGGTAATATTTTTGCGCCAGTTCAAACATAAAGAGCGTGCTGACGCCTTTGGGATCAAGGATGGGATCGGTTCGCCCAAATCGAAATCCTTTTTGCTCAAGCACATTGTACCAAGCAAGCTGTCCTTTTTCAGCCTTGACAAGTGATGGATAGAATTTGCTTGATTTGGAGAATGCGATCACTAACTGATCGGCGGCGAGTGGCAGGTACCATTTGACTAGGTTGTGATTTTGGTTGCCCATTAAAAGTTGTGTATTGACACTGGGCGAGGCGCTGATAAATACATCGGGACTGGAGATCCCTGATTTGATCATCTGTGCAAGCGCGTTAGAACCTTTACCTTCTCCTTGAAATTCAATGCCAAAGCGCCGGTTTAAGTCGGGCCGGATTTTGTTTTCCATCACAGCAGTCATCGACCCTGCGTACAGGACAAAAATTTGCGATTTACCTGCGGCGAGTGATGGGGTCACGCTCGCGGCTGTCAATCCGGCGGCAACCACACCGGAGACTAGAATGGAAGTTGAAATGGCAAACCATTTATTCATCGGGGCACCTACCTATACATGTATTTGCATTCCAGTTTGTGAAATATCGTAGGGAGCTAATGACTGCAGTTCCATTCGAAATCGGTCAGTCATCAGTGTCTCCAAAAAATTTTGGATGGGAGCTTTGTTGACCAACGAATCAGGAATTAATAGGACACAAGTTTCCTGTTGTACAGGAATAAAGGAAAGTCCAAGGGCGGCAGCAGCACTCGCGTGTCCCACGCCGACATCGGCCAGCTTGTTCGCTACGGCAGCGGCGACACTCAGATGACCATGCGCTTCCACGTTGTAGCCTAGAATGTTGGCCGAAACTGCGTTGACCGCACGCAACTGTGCGTCCAGAAAATCGCGGGCACCCGAACCTCGTTCGCGGTTGATCAGGCGCAAGCGACCAGAGAGTAGATCTTGTGCCCCCTTCACCCCTTGCGGATTTCCGGCTGGCACAATCCAACCCATTTCCTCTCTGACAAAGTGGAAAATGTGCATCGATGAGCCTGTCCACTCCAGCGGCTGTTCCGGAGAATAGTGAATGGCGGCGATATGGGCCACACTGCTCTCTAGATCGCGCAACGCTTGGCGATTCGAACGGTTAAACCAGATTGCCCGCTCCGTGGCAGAGCGCGATCCCGCATAGTGAGATAAAAGCCCGAGACCAATTTCGCAACCAGACACAAACACTGTTCTGGCAACATCATTTGTCCTTTGAAACAATTTGACCTGCAAACGGTCATCATGCTTATAGGCTGACTTGTTCGCGATGCCGTGGACTGGTTGAGTTAAAAAATCCACTTCCTCATAATTCGCCGATCGTGCCACCCATTCACCCCCTAGTTCACTGACGTAAACACGAGGCTGAAATTCATGCGTTGCATCTTGAAAAATGAGTCTGGCCTCCACCTCACGACTGTCGTTATCGGCAATGATCTCCTCGACGGTTGTCGCGAGCACTTTTGCGATGCGCAGTGCCACCAGCGCACTCGGACACACTTCGCCCGTCTCTATCAACCGAACTGATTGCCGGGTGATGCCTACGGCTTTTGCCAACTCATCTCTGGACATGCCTTTGCGAGTTCTCGCTTCCTGTACCCGATTCGGATACTTGATGGTGCACCACCCCTCTTCAACCCACTTATTTGTTAAATATATTTTACGTTTGATAAATATATTTTACAAGTGATAATCTAACAAAATTAGCCGTAATTACTCCGATTTTGATTGAAAATGTGGCACACGGTGCCTTAGCTTCTATGATAAAATCGAGAAGCGATCAAGCGCATAGCGCGCTCACTGCTCTCGCCCAACTATTACTCAGGGGATATTGACTCATGGAACGTGGTTTAATAGCATTTAATCGCATTGGACTTACACTTCAGGTGGTGAAAACCGCCCTCGCTACAGGGTTGTCATGGTGGATTGCATCGATGATTTCCCTTAATCATTACCCTTACTTTGCGGCGCTCGGGGCTATTTTCACTGTGCAAGTCACCATCATGGATTCGATTCAAAAAGCGGTTCAACGTATTATCGGCATTATTGGCGGCGTGATTATCAGCATGCTGATCGGTCATTGGCTGCCACTTGACGCGGGTTCCATCACACTTGTCGTGTTAATCGGAATGGCCCTTTCCACGGCACTGCGCCTAAGCCCACAAATTACTTCTCAAGTGGCGGTTAGCTCCCTGCTGGTTCTTGCTTTTGGCAATACCCCCGGTTACGCTGTGGGGCGCATTATCGAAACCATCATTGGTTGTTTTATTGCGGTCATCGTGAATGTTGTGATTGTTCCTCCTAATGCAATCCCCAAAGCCGAGCAACAAATTTTGCAGCTCGGAGCGCGCGCTGATGCCGTATTACGGAACCTCGCCTTCGCCTATCAGGAACGAATTTTGAGTGCCGTTGACCTTCCGTATGTTCAAGAACTCGTCGATCAAACGGAACAAAGTTATCAAGCGGTGCAATTGGCGCAACAAAGTTTGCGATATAGTCCACTTTTAAAAAATAGGCAATCCCGTCTCGTACAAGTGTTAAAGGCCATTAGCCGCTTTGAACACATTACGATCCAAATCCGTGGTATCGCTCGGGGCTTAGTGGATCTTGGGCACCAAAATGAGCCATTGCCAAGTTTGGTTCAAGCGATCGCTACTACCGCACCCTGCGTAGGTTTGTTTGGCGAACGGATGGTTAATCCGCCAGACACGTTTTTGCAACCATTACAGGATGCGGTGGCACAAGCGCGGGCGTATCAAGCTATCTGTCTGATAGACTTTGAAAAATTGGATTCGCTCACCACTTTGAGGGAAATTGGTGCTATTTTAACGGATCTTAATCGCATTTTGGTAGAAGTTACCGACGGCCCCATGGTCGTCACAGGAAGGGAATTTCATCCACAATAATTGCCTGTTGTTGTGTGCTTATCCACCGCTAATCAGACCTAATACAAATACAGAATCCCCATCGTGGATGCGTAACTCATGATCTAGGACACACTGATTATTAATCGTTACCAAGCAATGGGAGAATGCGCCGGGATTAAAGCGGCAAAACTTCTCCGTGAGCTTTGCCATTAGTTCTTTCACCGCAACTTCCTGTGAAAATGTCATCGCTAATGGGGCGGATGACTGGTTGTATACTAAGCCGTCAGAAAATTGCACCGAGATCTGCACCGCTGAACTTTGCATCGTGATCGACACCCCTTTATCTGCAAAATGAAGCTTTTACTCATAACAACACGCCTCGTAGGAGATATCTGGTGATTTCATGGTATAGCCGACTCCGTACACATTTTGAATCAAATCCATCTGTTGGTCGTGGTCATCCCATGTCAACTTTTTCTTCAGTGAGCGGATAATCACATACAAACTATCGTAACTTCCTTTTTCTTCAGTTTTCCAGACAGACTGAAACAATTCGTCAAACGAAACAATTTCCCCTTCCTTTTGCATTAGTATTTCAAGCAACCTTCCTTCGCGGGGAGATAGATAAATTTTCAGCCCATTGCGAGTGATACAGTTGTTGGCTCGATCGAAGTACAGTTTAGGTGCCAGTTCGCTCTCCTGCAACCACGGGGTGTTCGGAATTAGATGATTTACCGCTACCCGTGGTTCGCGATCAGCGAATTGACGAAGTAGCGCCAAAATTTCTATGGGGTAGAAAGGATTGCCGACCAGATGATGAAGATTATCTTGATTGAACTCCCTTTTTAGCGGTTTTTTAGAACGATCATAAATCAGAATTGACGGGACACGTAAGGCGTGACTTAACTTCAAGCAACGCCGTTTGGATAACGGGCATGAATTGGCATCAGCGCATAGGTAAATCATCGCCGCAAACGAATTCTTCTTGGCACTTTCCTCAAAAACACTCCAATATCGACTGTGAAACATTGCATGATCATCTTCCGCAATAATCGATGAAAGAATTCGGGTCAAAAATCGATTATTGCCATATATACCAATTTTCATGACCTTTCACTTCTCTCCTCAAATTAAATCTTTTGATGACGGTTTTGATACAGTTTCCAGACGTCATTTGCGGACAGGAATGTTTTTTTGGTTTTCGCCATTTTTTGAACGGCCATTAAGAGTGATTCCACTTTGGATGCGTCACTAGACTCTCCGATTGTTTCAAGCAAACTAACGATCCCGTGTCGTCCGGAATGTCTGCCATACACAATTCTCCGATCACGACCGACTAGTAGTGGATCATACGGCTCATAACAGCCAGGTGATTTAATGGTACCATCCACATGAATTCCTGACTCGTGTGTAAAAACTAGGTCGCCAATAACGGGATAATCTACTGGGATTTTTCGTTTTGACCACTTGGAAACCATGCCTGCAATAGTGGGAAATGACGTAAAATCTAAGTCAACAGTCATATCCAGCAAATGGCGGGCCGCAAGGGCGACAGTCTCCATGCTCGCGTTCCCAGCGCGTTCACCTAACCCCATGACAGTAGTACTAACCCAAGTTGCCCCATTTTCAAGTGCGGATAAAGAATTGGCAACGGCCAGTCCAAAATCATTGTGACCGTGAAATTCAATCGGTATCGTCGTAGCCTGACTAAGATTGCGAATCAGGTGCGCGGTGGTTGCTGGGGTTAAAATCCCGACAGTATCAGCGAAACGAATTCGCGAGACATTCCACACCGTTAGTTGATTCGCTATCTCACCCATCCATTGCGGATCTGCGCGAGAAGCGTCTTCAAAACCAACAGACACCTGTAAATTCTTCTTCCGGGCATATTCGATGGTATCAAACAGTCTTTTTTTTGCCTCGTGAATTCCGCCAAAAAATTTAGAATTGGCGTTAATCGTAGAGACGGGAATCGAGATATGGACGTAAGTAGCTCCACTTTCGATAGAAGCATCGATATCTCTAGTCAGCGCGCGATTCCAAGTACATACCTGAGCGCGTCTGGGGACAGCAAGGATTTGCCGGAGCTCCATTTGTTCCTGCCGACTCATCGCTGGAATGCCGATCTCCAGCAAATCAATGCCCATTTCGTCTAACATTTTGGCGATTTTCTTGCGTTCATTCACACGAAATGACACACCAGGGGCCTGCTCACCGTCACGTAACGTCGTGTCGCAAAAATGAATCTTCATCGCTGAGGGTTCTCCATTAAATCGAGTTCGCGTTCTTTTTCCGCCAAACGAAACAATTCCTGTTCAATCAATCCCTGTGTCGTGATCGTTTTGATCTGTTTGCTTTCAAAAAATAATTTTGGTTCATTACCAATATTTTGGCAAACGAGGTATTTGCAGTCTTGCAACGACTTGGCGATGTTCATCAGCCGCTCCTCGTCGACACACGATTCAGTTTCCGAACAAAAAGGATCAATCTTGCGCGTGGTCATGTAATGGATACCATTTTGTGAAATTTCATAAATTTGGAATTCCTTTGCATGGCCAAAATGTTCGTTGATCATTCCTTTGCCACTGCTTGCCACTGCGGCAAAAAATGGAGATAAATCGGTCATTTGACGCAGTTTTGCGTTTAACCCCTGACCCTCGATGATTCTTTTGCGGTTGGCGACTTTTTCGTCAATTTTCGCCAGCGCTTGTGCCCGTTCTTCAATAGAGTAGGACTGTGCTAATGTTGCTAATCGTTCCTCGGTCAGATCGATATTGCGATCTTGACCCAACGTTCCCACTGCATCTGCCCTACATTGCCGACAGTGCCGCATGAGTGGTGCTTCGGGCTGGCTTTGTCTTTGCACTTCGGCCAACAGTGCAGGAGATGCAGGTGCCCTGCCGGCCTTGTGATAGATGGAGCCATCCGCAATAAGTAAGGGCATGATGTTGTGTACAAACACCCCCATGCTTTTCATCTGCTTGGAGATCTCCACCATGTGCCGATCATTGACGTCTGGGATGAGCACGGAATTAATTTTGACTAATATTCCTCTTTGGATCAGTTTCTCAATTCCCTCTAACTGGTTTTGCAACAAACGCTCTGCAGCCTCTAAGCCGTGCAATGTTTTATTGCGCCATCTCACAAACTGATAAATTTCTTCACTGATATGAGGATCAACAGCGTTGACGGTGATCGTCACGTGATTGATCTTCAATTGACTAATTTCATCTATATAGTCATTTAATACGAGTCCGTTCGTGCTGAGACAAAGTTGCATGTCGGGTGCCTGTTTGCGCAGTAATGAAAACGTGCGAAAAGTATTTTCTGGATTAGCCAAAGGATCACCGGGTCCCGCGATGCCTACCACCGTGACGTTTTTCATCAATGACCCAACGGCAAGCACTTTTTGACTTGCGGCCTCAGGGGTCAACAATTCGCTGGTGACACCAGGGCGACTTTCATTTACACAATCATACTTCCGATTGCAATACTTACATTGAATATTGCATTTTGGTGCCACGGCCACATGCATGCGGGCAAAAAAGTGATGAGCCTCCTGATCGTAGCATGGATGGTGGTGAGTGTCAGCGATCAAATCTGCCATCGTGAGGCCCCTCCTTTAAAATGGTGTTAGTTATATTATATATCATAATGATGTAAGGAAATATTACATTAAAAGCGCTTTCGTGTCAGAATTCAATAAAAAATCTGAAAAAAGACGCGTTTTTATGTAAGGATATATGACGCAGTGCGGGTTATGATCTACGTGTAACAAAAAAACAACCAAAATGAGAGGGGATTAAGATATGAGGCAGATTGCATTTTACGGTAAAGGTGGAATTGGCAAATCCACTACGTCTCAAAATACGTTGGCTGCGCTTGCTGGAATGGGTAAGAAAATCATGATCGTGGGATGCGATCCCAAAGCAGATTCGACCCGTCTCATTTTGCACGAAAAAGCGCAGCAAACTGTGCTGGCGTTGGCAGCAGAACGCGGAGCGATTGAGGATCTCGTATTGGAAGATGTGTTGCGCGAAGGTTATCGCGGCATTCGTTGTGTGGAATCAGGTGGACCTGAACCGGGGGTA
>JAJZCJ010000073.1 GCA_021846145.1 Bacillota bacterium | reverse complement strand
TTTATTGTGAAGATTGTGGAGAGACACTTTTAAGCCATGATACCATCGAGCATGTGGCGGGACTTTTTGAGCAACATGGCTCGCAAATCTGGTTTGAAAAATCAGCGAGTGAACTGCTGCCACGCGACCAGAAGTGCCATTGTGGGAGTGACCATTTTCGCAAAGAAACAGATATTATGGACGTATGGTTTGATTCTGGGTCCAGTCACATGGCGGTGCTCAAACAGCGACCAGCGCTTAGTTGGCCTGCCGATTTGTATCTAGAAGGGTCCGATCAGTATCGGGGCTGGTTCAATTCTTCTTTGTCTACTTCTGTGGCGGTCACCGGCCAAGCGCCTTATCGCCAAGTCTTGTCACATGGGTTTATTGTGGACGGAGAAGGGCGGAAAATGTCCAAAAGTTTGGGTAACGGTGTCGACCCTATTCAGGTGATTCAACAAATGGGGGCCGATATTCTCAGACTTTGGGTGGCGTCGGTGGACTACAAGGCGGACGTGCGCATTTCTCAAGCGATTTTGCGCCAAGTGGCGGAAGTGTACCGCAAGATCAGGAATACATTTCGCTTTTTGCTGGGGAATCTCAATGAATTTTCAGCGCAAGATCGGGTGCCTTATGAAAACTTACGTAGTATTGACCGCTATTTATTGGATCGTTTAGCTAGACTTTCTGAGCGCTGCCAAGTGGCGTATCGGAATTATGAATTTCATGTGGTATATCATGCGGTACAAAATTTTTGTGCGGTAGAGTTGTCCAGTTTTTATCTGGATGTCATGAAGGATACGTTGTACGTGGAGCATGCACATGCTGACAAGCGGCGGGCTGTGCAGACTGTATTGTATGAAAGTTTGCATACGCTAGTTCGTTTGGTGTCACCAATTTTGACCTTCACTGCTGATGAAGTGTGGGGCGAAATGCAGGATGCACAAGATCTAAGCGTACAAATGCAGGAATGGTATCCTTTGCCTGACAAGTATCTGCAACCGGAACTGGCAGCGGAATTTGACCAAATCATGGCGTTGCGTTCGGTGGTATTGCAAGGACTTGAAACTGCCAGACAAGATAAAGTGATCGGTCAGTCCCTAGGCGCTAGAGTCGATTTATATCGGGTTCGCGACATGGATTTGATCGCCAAACACAATCTGGATTTAAAGGAATTATTCATTGTGTCTGCATTGCATGTGCACCCAAATGAGGAAAATCCGCCAACAGGCGCGCTTGTTGATGAAGCAGTGGCGGTGGTGGTCAGTGTTGCGGATGGGGAAAAATGCGATCGTTGCTGGCACATCCGCACGGATGTCGGAAATTACGGTGTGCATGAGCACGTGTGTCCACGCTGCGCAGAAATTTTAGAAGCGTAGACAACAGAATGAGTGATCGGCTAGAAGGTGGAACTAATCGCGACGTCGATGATGTTCCACCTTTTCTTGATTATCAATATCAACTATTCAATTTTGAATAGTAATGCAGGAGCCGTGTATGGCACAAATGGACAACTTCTTCCTCCACATGAGGGTCAATATGAATGATGTGAATCCTGATAACGGGTATAGGCCGACTTAATGGACGTTTCTGTTTGAAATTGCGTACCCTGACTAATTTCTATCTTCCTTTCATACTTTTTGATTAAATCTTAATTTAAACAATTTGAGAGCCCAATCTTTCATGGCATAAAAGTTGCTTAAATTTAGGATATATCTGTTAAGGACAGATTTCATGTGATGAAAGGGGGAGGAAGTATTGAAGGACAGTCTGCAAATTGAGGAAGACAGAAAGACTCTTGAAGGTTTTGGTTATCAACAGGAACTTTCTAGGACGCTTAATTTTTTTTCCAATTTTGGTGTGGCGTTTACGTACCTGTCTCCTGTAGTTGGGTTTTACTCGTTGTACGCTTTTGGGTTTCAAACCGGTGGACCTGCTTTTTTTTGGGGCATACCCATCGTAGTTATCGGTCAGCTCCTTGTTACGTTGATATTTTCTGAATTGGCTGGCACTTTTCCCATCGCGGGTGCCCTTTATCAATGGGGTCGACGATTGATGGGACATACGTACGGGTGGTTTTTAGGCTGGATATACGGTTGGGCGCTGCTCGTTACTATAACTGCTGTAGACTATGGTGGTTCTCCATATGTAGCTTCTTTATTGGGCCTGCAAAACCCTTCACAAGCATCGCTAATCGGGATCACACTTGTGATGGTGGTGATTCAGACGTTTGCAAATTTCGTTGGTGTGCAGCGACTGAAAGTATTGATTAATCTAGGCATTGCAATGGAGGTCATTGGTACCTTAGGTATTTCCATCGTCCTCTTGTTTTTTCACCACCAGCAAGCTGGAATGATTTTTACCACACAACAAGTCCAAGGACATGGTAACTATTTCCCAATTTTTATGATAGCACTGCTATTCTCTGGATTTATTTTCTATGGTTTTGAATCTGCCGCAGATGTTGCAGAAGAAGTCGTTGATCCGCAAAGACGAGTACCTAAAGCCATGATCACAGCACTGGTGATAGGCGGGGTGACGACAATGTTGACGGTGGTTGCCTTCTTATATGCAACTCCTGACATGGCTCTTGCGTTAAATGCAGCGAAAACGCCTGACCCTGTCGATTACATCTTAACTAGCAATTTGGGGGCGGGAGTGAGTCGGTTGTTCCTTTTGGTTGTCGCGCTAGCTTTTCTCTCCTGTGGTGCGGCGGTACAAACGGCAGCGACTCGGGTGTTTTTCTCGTATGCCCGCGACAAAGCGATTTTCGGCCACAAGTTTTTTAGCTATGTGCATCCACGCTTTAAAACCCCGACCAATGCGTTGTGGATATCTGCTATCATTGCGCTCTTACTGAGCCTGTCTGCCAAATTCGAATCAATTTTAACAAGTTTTGCAGTGGTAGGCATCTATCTTGCATTTCAAATGGTGGTGTTAGCGGCAATGATTGCGCGTAGCAAAGGATTCCAGCCTACAGGACGATTTCAACTAAGGGGTTGGTTTTGGCCAGTGGCAATTTTAGGATTTGTTTACGGGGTCTCGATGATTGTTAACTTGGCGCGCCCCACAAATCCTACTGTTCCTTGGTATCTGAACTATGAGGTGATTCTGGCCACCGTTGCTATTATTGTTATTGGTGTCATTGTGAAAGCGCTTCACAATATAGCAAAACAAAAAGATGATGGTCAGGAAACCTCATCATCGATCGGTCAGTAGTCACTTGTTGATAAATTTGATTGTTCACTAGGGTTTTAGACTTTACTATCTTCGTGATCGGCTAAAAGGTGGAACTCAGCGCAACGTGCTGATGTTCCACCTTTTATACTTGCGCCGTCCATTATGAATTGCGCTGATTTTTTTGATTAATATGCTGATACTTTCGACTGACAGAAGATTGGCTTATACCAAGCGCTTCAGCTGCTTTTGTCGTTGATCCATAGATTTTCATGGCTTTTAGAATAAGGTCATCCTCAAATTGTTGAAGTGCTGATTTAAGCGAGGGGATTTTAGTATTGGTGTAATCGCTTCCATTCTGGTGAGGCTTATTGCCCATGAGTATATGTTCAATGACAAACGATTCGATAATTTCTCCATCATTTTTAATGGCTGCTCTAATGATGATATTTTGTAATTCTCTGATATTGCCAGGAAAATTATAGGCTTCTAATACTTCAATGGCGGCACCAGAAAGTCGAAGATTTTGATTGTATGTTTGATTAAATTCAAAGAGCATATGATTGGCGAGAACTGCAATATCTTCTTCGCGCTCGCGTAGTGGGGGGATGTGGATGGGCAGGACATTGATTCGATAAAATAAATCGGCTCGGAACTCCCCTTTTTCTACTAACTCATTTAATGGGCGATTGGTGGCTGCTATTAACTGAACATCGAATTTCACAGGGGTGGTCGCACCGACAGGATAGACTTCTCTTTCTTGAATCGCGCGCAAAAGTTTACTTTGGATATTAATAGGGAGCTCAGAAATTTCATCGAGAAATAGTGTTCCTTTATCAGCTTTTATAAATAATCCTAATTTTCCTTCGGGTTTGGCCCCGGAAAAGGCTCCTTTCACGTAACCAAATAATTCACTTTCTAGTAATGTGTCTGGAATTGACGCACAATTAATTTTAATTATAGGATTATTTCGGCGCGGACTAAGGGCATGGATGGCATCGGCAATGACCTCTTTCCCCACTCCTGATTCACCGGTTACCATGACAGTGGCGGAAAATTGAGCTATTTGTTGTACCTCTTTCATGATTTCTAGCATACTGGCACTGGCGAAAATGGGAGTCTTATCCCCGAATTGAGGAATTTTATTTTGTAGTTCTTCAATTTTTTTTTGGTATGTCGTGCTCTGTTTGCGCGTTCGTTCCAATTCTCGTTGTAATCGAGCCATTTCTGTTAAATCACGAGATGCAATCACTACACGATCAAGTTTGCCATTTGTGGATAATATCGGATTACCAACAGCAATTAAAGGTGAATCTCCTTCGATTTGCATTAATGAAATTTTTGATTTCGATTTTTTTACCTTATTTAGCACTTGGTACAAAAGATGATGGTGTGTTTGAATTTGATCGATTTGCTGGCCAATTTGTTCTTGGGGTGGTAAATTCCACTGGGTCGGAATGTAATGGGTGCTTGCTCTAAGTAATGTTCCGTTTGCATCGACGACAATGATCTCATCATAAATCGTTGAAAGGATTGCTTCTAAATCTTTATTCAGGTCTTTTATCGAATCTAGTTCCATTGCCATCCTTTCCACGGAGGGAAGATCTTGTAATACAAGGGCGTAACCAGTCATTAGATTGTTTTCGATTAATGGAACAAAATCAATCAAAATAGTGACTTGGGAATCTGGTAATGTGATGACTTGATTTAACAGGGAAATTTGGGTAAATTGCACTTCCTGAAACGGAAGCAAGCCCAATATCTTATCAAGTGGGGTACCTAACAATTTATCGATGGGGATACGTAACATTCTAGTCGCTTCTGCATTGCAATTCACAATCACATAATCGAGATTAGCAACCATTAATCCTTTGGGTATCGAAGAAAATAAATTATGTAACCAATTCGTGCTAGATGTATCGCCATCTGATATTAGTGATAACAGAAATTCTTCACGTGAAATATATGTTATTTCATTCTGATAAGCTATTAATGTCACTTCTTCTGATAGAATATCCAGCATTTTTGTGTTTAATTCTTCATAAGGAACGAGTGCTAAGGGTTCCGTCATTAAAAGTTGTTGAAAACTTTCCGCCTCTAATGGATGGTGTTTCATTTGTGCTAATAAGGCAAAAGTTTTAATCGCATATATCTCATTGTTTTTTTGCATAAATACAAAAGGATGATTTTCTAATAGCGCTTTCGTTTCTGGGTGATGGATATGTTGTATGTCATGTAAAATAAATGGTTTTTTTAATTTTTGTGTAATATGCATTTTGTCATTCCCCCTCTCTTAAAATTGGGTAGCTTATGCATGCACGAATAATTGTATTTTATTATATACCGATTTCCTTCAATTTTATATAAGAATTTAGATGGCATGAAACTTGCTAGAATTACGAATGAGGGGGGATGACACGGTCTATCATTAGATAGTGGGGTGATAATGTTTTGCTGCAATCGCTAAGATTTTTAAAAAGTAAAGCGAGTTATCAAGAAGCATCTGTGGTGTTGTTTGGTGTGCCTATGGACTATACGGTCTGTTTTCGTCCAGGCGCTCGTTTTGGACCTTCGTCGATACGTCAAGCATCGCAAGGGATAGAACATTTCAGTCTCCAATTTCAGTCTTCCTTGATGGATCGGGATTTTTATGATGCAGGAGATTTAGTACTGCCGTTTGGTAATGTCGATGATAGTTTGCTACGTATCGAGAAATATGTCTCTACACTATTGGAGATAGGGAAATTGCCTTTTGCAATCGGAGGGGAACATTTGATTACCTTGCCGATCGTTCGCACCCTTTATCAACATGATGTGAATTTGCATGTTATACACATTGATGCACATGCGGATTTAGCTGATCAATATTTTGGTGAAATGGTAACGCATGCCACCGTGATGAGACGAGTTCTGGATTTTTTACCCCATGAACAATTTTTTCAATTTGGGATTCGTTCGGCAGATCGAGAGGAAGCGGAATTTGCATCCACGTTGCATCACTATCCGTTTCAAGTATTTGAACCATTGCAACAGGTATTGGCTCGCTTATCTGAGGATACCCCTTTATATGTATCACTTGATGTCGATGTACTTGATCCTTCCTACGCGCCAGGTACAGGGACTCCAGAATCTGGGGGGATATCACCTCAAGAACTCTTTTCAGTTTTTACATTGTTGAAGGGTCGGAATATTGTGGGCGCTGATTTGGTAGAAATCGCGCCACAAATTGATCCAACCAATAATACATCCGTATTAGGTGCCAAAATAATACGCGAAATGTTATTGACTTTGTTTGAGCACGCTGCCACTACCATCAATACATCCTATTAATTACATGGAGGAGAATAGCAATGAAATCATACAATGAAATTCAAAATTACTCGCAACAAA
Organism: Bacillota bacterium; assembly: GCA_021846145.1. The sequence goes on along the minus strand of JAJZCJ010000073.1, from coordinate 5,677 downwards.
TTTTAGACTTTATCTCCAAATCAGAAATTACGGCAGCAGAGGCTCAATGGATTACACAAGAAACACTAGAAGGATTTCGTGAAAATGTGAATCCGGGTTTTTTGGAATATCGCAAATCAGTCACGCTTGGCGCACAATATGCGGCAGTGGAATGGTCGGACTCGGGTGCTAATGCGTTTCGCGATGTAAACGGTAAAGAGTATATTGATTGCCTTGGTGGATTTGGCATTTACAATGTGGGGCATCGCCATCCTAAAGTAATGAAGGCAGTAACCGATCAAATGAATCGTCAAGCACTCCACAGTCAAGATCTGCTTGATCCATTGCGTGCGATACTGGCAAAAATATTGGCCGATCTTACGCCGGGTGATTTGAAGTATAGTTTTTTTGTCAATAGCGGCACAGAAGCGGTGGAAGGAGCATTGAAACTCGCTCGCGCATTCAATAAAGACAAACCAACTATTCTCGCCGCGACAAAAGCGTTTCATGGCAAGAGTTACGGTTCGCTTGCAGGAACGGCTAAAGGTGTGTTTCGTAAGCCGTTTATGCCCATGCTGCCATACGTTTCGCACGTTCATTTTAATGATTTGGATATGCTTCAAAAAACCATGGAAGCTCGCAAAATGGTGGGTGAAGATGTTGGCGCGATCCTGCTGGAACCGATTCAGGGGGAAGGTGGCGTCAATCTGCCAGATGAGAATTACTTGCTTGGGGTTCGGGAACTTTGTGACCAATATGGGGCGTTGCTGATTTTTGATGAGGTGCAAACGGGCATGGGGCGTACTGGGAAATTTTTTGCGAGTGAACATTATGGGGTGGTGCCAGATATTCTTTGTCTCGCTAAATCGTTTGGTGGGGGTATTATGCCTGCCGGCGCAGTGGTGGCAACAGAAGAAGTGTTCTCCGTACTGTTTGACAATCCATTTTTGCATACGACAACGTTTGGTGGCAATCCGCTCGCCTGTGCGGCAGCAATTGCTAATATCAATGTGTTAATCGAAGAGCAACTTCCAGAACGTGCGGCACGGATGGGCGAATATATGCTACATGGATTGCGGGAAGCAGTTCGTGGACATGAGGATAAGGTAGTTGATGTGCGAGGAAAAGGTCTATTGATCGCGCTTGAATTTGTGGATGATGTGATCGGATTTGAAGTCTCGAAACACATGTTTGAAAATGGGGTGCTTGTCGCCGGAACACTAATCAACGCAAAGGTGATACGGGTGGAGCCACCGCTGACCATTTTGGAGGAGCAGGCAGATCGTGTGTTTGAAGTGCTGACCAAAGCCCTGAATAGCGTTAACGTAACGGCGTAAATGATTGCGTAATAAGTAGCTTAATTTTAATGGAAATGGGGAAAAACGATGGCACAGGTAAGTGCTGATGACACGTTGTTATCGATTGATGAGCGGCGTAAAAAGTATGTAGCTAAAGGAATTTCAGTCCAAAACCCAATCTGCACAGTGAGGGCTGAAGGTGCCAAAATGTGGGATGATCAGGGGAACGAATATATTGATTTTGCAGGTGGCATTGGTTGTCTCAACGTGGGTAGCGCGAATCCAGAAGTGGTTCAAGTGGTGCAGGAACAGGCGGCGAAATTCTTGCATACTTGCGTGCACGTTACATTGAATGAGCCCTATATTCAGTTGGCGGAAGAATTATGCCGAATTACGCCGATTGAAGGAGAGAAGAAGGCGTTTCTTGCCAATAGTGGGGCGGAAGCGGTGGAGAATGCAGTTAAGATTGCACGAAGCTATACGGGGCGCAAGGCCGTACTCGCTTTTGAATATGCCTTCCATGGACGAACTGCGCTGGGCATGACCTTGACTAGTAAAGTGCATCCGTATAAAGCGGGATTTGGGCCATTTGTGCCCGAGGTATACCGAATACCTTATGCGTATTGCTATCGGTGTCCGTTTGGGCAAACGGAGGGCACATGCGCGTTAGAATGTGCGAGTGCGTTGGAGCAAGCATTTGCCACCTATGTAGATGCCAATGATGTGGCGGCAGTCATTTTGGAACCAGTACAAGGGGAGGGTGGTTTTATCGTACCACCGCCTGCGTATTTGCCGCGTGTGCGAGAGATTTGTCGGGAACGAGGGATTCTCTTTATCATGGACGAGGTACAAAGTGGTTTTGGACGCACAGGGGCAATGTTCTCGACTAACCACTACGAGAACCTAGATCCGGATGTGATGATCATGGCGAAGTCAATGGGGGCGGGGTTGCCGATCTCAGGCGTCGTGGGTCGAGCGGAGATAATGGATTCAACAGAAGTGGGCGGTCTTGGTGGAACGTTTGGTGGAAATCCGTTAGCGGCTGTGGCAGCGCTGAAAGTGATCGAGATTATGGAGCGGGATCAACTGCCAAAGCGAGCCCAAGTGATTGGGGAAAAAAGCGTAGCGGCATTGCGAGAACTGCAGGAAAAGTTTCCGATGATTGGGGATATTCGGGCGCAGGGGGCGATGGTGGCATTTGAGTTGGTGAAAGATACGGTGTCAAAAGAACCGTATGGTGAAGCGTGTGCAAGGATTAGTCAGAAGTGTTTGGAAAAGGGGCTCATCACAGTAAAAGCAGGAGTATTCAATAATGTCATTCGGCTATTGGCACCACTGGTCATCACAGACGAAGAATTGGAGCATGGACTTGCTACGATTGCAGAAGCTGTTGTGGAGACGGTAATGGAACTGGGTGCGTAGTTTGCGTGTTATATAAAACGTGAGCATAAGGGACACAAGGGAGGCATGAAGTTGAGTATCTGGGTGGCAGGTGAGTGGCTAGAAACGGATGAAAAGATAACAGTCACTAACAAATTTACAGGTGAAGTGATGACACGGGTGTCTGTGGCCACACGTGAACACATTCGTAACGCAGTGAGTTCCGCAAAGCGGGCGATGAAAGATCAGCCACTGAGTACCGAGGAACGATATCGGATTTTGTCGACTGTGTCTAGGTTTTTGATGGAGCGTCAAGATGAACTGGGATTACAAATGGCAGAAGAAGCCGGTAAACCATTGAAAGAGGCTAAGATGGAAGTTTCGCGAGCGGCGCGGACTTTTTTGATTGCGGCAGAGGAGGCGAAGCGGATTCACGGGGAAATCGTACCGCTCTCGTCCGATCAGCCAATCGGCAAGTTAGCGTACACATTACGGCTGCCAATTGGTGTGGTGTGTGCGATCTCGCCATTTAACTTCCCAATGAATTTGGTCGCCCATAAAATTGCGCCGGCGATTGCTGCGGGCAACGCGTTTGTGTTAAAGCCAGCTAGTTATACCCCACTATCTGCGATTTCACTAGTGAAATTAATGGAAGAAGCGGGATTGCCAGTTGGGTATGGACACCTAGTAATCGGTGGCGGCTCGACGGTGGGCGAATGGCTGCTGCAGGAAGAAGGATTCGCGTATTACACGTTTACTGGGAGTCCTGCGGTCGGAAAGCACATCAAATCAGCCGTAGGGTTACGAAGAAGCACGTTGGAACTGGGGTCTAACAGCGCAACGATTGTACACAGCGATGCAGATTTGGATTATGCAGCGGAACGGTGTGCGCGAACGGCGTTTAATAATGCGGGTCAGATTTGTATTTCTGTACAGCGGATTTACGTCCAAGCGAGTGTATACGAGGCATTTATAACAAAACTCATCAAGGTGACAGAGTCACTGAAGGTAGGAGACCCGACGCAGCCAGATACAGACGTAGGACCAATGATTAGTGTCAATGAAGCAGAACGGGCAGAATCGTGGATTGATGAAGCGGTGGAAAACGGGGCGAAATTGTTACTTGGAGGTAAGCGTACGGGGGCACTAATTACTCCGACAATTTTGACAGGTGTGACAGATTCTTGCCGGGTGTGTAAGGAAGAGGCGTTTGCGCCACTTGTGATGGTGAATGCTTATGACACAATCCACGAGGCAATCCAGCAAGTTAATGCGTCAAGTTATGGACTTCAAGGTGGTTTATTTACAAATTCGCTTGACATTATGCTTCAAGGAGTGCGGGAGATTGAGGTTGGAGGTTTGATGATTAACGAGACATCGAGTTTTCGAAGTGACGAGATGCCTTATGGCGGAGTCAAGGACAGTGGTGTGGGGCGGGAAGGTCCACGGTTCGCGATAGAAGAGATGACGGAAGTGAAACTGGTGGTAGTGCATAAATAATGACTAATCACACATTTTTAATGTATTTTGGGAGGGATGCAATGTGAGATATGCACAATGGATTAACGGAGCATCAGTTACCTGTGAGAACACATTCAGTGTGAACAATCCAGCTACCGGGGAAACGATAGCTGAAGTTTTTTCTGCGACTGAACATGATGTGAACGCAGCGGTGAAGGCGGCTAAGGAGGCCTTTGATGATGGCCGTTGGTCACGGTTGTCGCTTGCAGAACGGAGCTTACTATTATTTCGTTTTGCCGATGTTTTGGAATCTCATCAGACGGAAATTGAACTGGTGGAATCACAACAAACTGGGAAACCGATCAAATTGATTCGATACTCTGACTTTCCATTTGCCATAGACAATATAAGATTTTATGCAGCGGCTGCACGGTTTTTGGAAGGGAACGCTGCAGGAGAATATAACGGGGCACACAGTTCATGGCTACGACGTGAACCTTTGGGGGTAGTTGCAGGGATAGCACCTTGGAATTATCCATTTATGATGGCGATGTGGAAGCTTGGGCCGGCACTAGCTGCAGGAAATACAATCATTTTAAAGCCTGCATCTCTCACTCCTTTGACGGCCTTAATGATTGGTCAGTATGCACAGGAAGCCGGAATTCCAGATGGTGTGGTGAACGTATTAGCAGGTCCAGGTGCGACAGTTGGAAATAGTTTAGTCCGGCATCCCGATGTGCAAATGATTTCACTAACGGGGGATACTGAAACGGGTCGTAAAATTATGACGGCGGGGGCCGTGCGGGTTAAGCGGCTGCATTTGGAGTTGGGAGGGAAAGCTCCCTTTATTGTTTTTAATGATGCTAATTTAGATGCTGCGGTAGAAGGGGCGGCCGTGGGAGCCTTAGTCAACACTGGTCAGGATTGCACGGCGGCGACCCGTATGTATGTGGAAAGCGATATTTATGAACAATTTGTTGAACGCCTGAAGGCGCGATTTGAGACCGTGCGGTTTGGCGACCCTATGGATATCCACACTGATATTGGTCCTCTAATATCGAGAACACATAGGGATAAAGTATCCTCATATGTGGATAATGCAGTCACTCAAGGAGCACGATTGGTTACGGGGGGCGGAGTGCCGGCACAGCGTGAACTTGGTCATTACTATTTGCCTACCATTTTGGCGGATGTACAACAGGATTGGGCGGTCGTGCAGGAAGAGATTTTTGGTCCCGTTGTGGTGGTTCTACCATTTACAGGAGAAGCTGAAGCGACGAGAAAAGCTAATGACGTGGAGTACGGGCTTGCTTCTTCGGTGTGGACTCAAAATGTGGAAAAGGCACTCAGAATGTCTGCTGCGCTAAAATTTGGCGAAGTGTGGATTAATGAGCACTTGCCTCTCACATCAGAAATGCCTCATGGTGGAGTGGCGCAAAGTGGTTTTGGTCATGATTTATCACGGTATTCGTTGGAGGAGTACACGATGGTGAAACATGTGATGGCTGATACCGGGTTAGGAGTGATTAAACCGTGGCATTTCACTGTATTGGGAGATG
>JAJZCJ010000072.1 GCA_021846145.1 Bacillota bacterium | reverse complement strand
TTTTTTTAGCGGACTTGTCGACAGCCTTTCTTGGAAGGGCGTTTTTTTACTGTATTGTGCAGGCTTTATCGCGTCGTTATCTGCACTGTGGATGCAACCTAAAACAAACGCAGGTATCCGCATCCAAATGTCCGACTATGTACGCGGCTTAGTGGAGGTGCTAAGGCATCGAGTGTTGTTCATTACCCTGATCGCAAATGTGCTTTTTGCGATGGTGTACTTTGGTGTTTCCGCATTGCTGCCGCTGGCGCTAATTCATCATACAGGTGGTTTTTGGGGAGGACTTTTGTTTTTGCCGCTCGGTGTCAGTTGGGTGCTGATTAATGCGTGGTTGGTGAGACGAGCAGGCACGCACCACGCTTTGAATTACGCAGTGGCAGCAACGCTCATATTGGCAATAGCCACTGTATGGCTGGCCTTTGCACGCGATCTGGTGTCGCTGCTCTTGGTGTCGCTGTTGTGGGGCTTAGGTTCAGGCGTACTAGAGACGATTTTTACGTGGGTGATTGGAGAGGAGACTCCCGAGGCAGTCAGGGGAGTGGTCAACGCGCTGTTTAACGCGTCGTTTATTCTCGGTTTTGCGATTGGTGCCCCCCTTTTTTTATGGCTAAAATCCGGAATTGGGCTTGCACCGGCGGCACTTGTAGCGGCGGTGATCATGATTGGGGCAGGCAGCCTAGAGTGGATTTTTCGAAAAAGTACAACATCGTCACATCTTAGCTAGTCAAGTGTGATGATTGTGTAAGTTTTTGACCCGCCAGCGTCAAAAATTTGGCATTGGCGGGACTGACCAAAATAAATTCAGTTAGGGTCTGTTGCCTTCCCCAGTGGCGCGATAAGAAAAAGTATCGCAACTGGTACCGCTCTTCGTACCCACGATGTCGTTGCCGATGCTGTTGATCAGGATGGATTTTGCTGAACAATGCGTGGACTCATTGTAGACACATTCTTCGACGGAACATTTGACTGAGCTAGGCATTCGCATGCACCTCCTGTAGATAACCTGTACAGTTAGGGGTGTCTTTATGCTGGAGCAATCTGTATTAATCGTTGATCAGCTTGCCTGGATTCATAATGTACAAGGGATCCATCATCGTTTTGATCGAGCGCATCATTAGATAAGAAGCACCGTGCTCAGCCATTTGGTATTTCATTTTGCCAAGACCAACACCATGTTCACCTGTACAGGTTCCGCCGTGAGAGAGGGCATTGCTCACCAACTGTTCATTGAACTCTTCTGCTTTTCGCATATCCTCTGAATTTTCGGGATTAATGGCGAGGATGGTGTGAAAGTTGCCGTCACCTACATGTCCTGCGATGGCACCGGACAGATCCAGTTGTTCCAGTAATCGTTGAGCGTACTCTACTGCTTGTGGGAGCGTGGACAGTGGCAAGCAAACGTCGGTCACCATCTGTTTTTTTCCAGGATATTGTGACAAAAAAGCGGTCGCGGCAACATGTCTGGCTTCCCACAGACGACGGCGATCTTCCTCGCCTTTTTCGATTTCAAAGGAAGTGCAGCCATCCTGGTCAACGATCTCTCTGACCCGTTCAATGTCGATTTCAAGGCTCTTTTGGTTACCGTGAAATTCAAAGAATACGGTCGGAACTTCAGGGTAGGCTGTTTTTTTATAAAAATTCACACCGCGTACGGCTGCGGGATCGACTAGCTCCATTCGCGCAACGGGGATGCCCGTTCCCATGATCGCCGTCGTGGCGGACACACAGTCTTCAATGCGATGGAACGTGGCTCGCGCAGCGATCATCGTTTCGGGAATGCCATATACTCGTAGCCAAATACCGGTGATCACACCTAGTGTTCCTTCTGAGCCAATAAACAGTTCTGTCAGGTGATAGCCTGAAGAAGACTTTGCTGCCAAACTACCTGTTTCAATGACCTCACCGCTAGAGAGTACCACTTCTAGCTTGCGTACTTGTTCTTTCATCGTGCCGTAACGCACGGTAGTGGTGCCGCTGGCGTTGGTAGCTACCATGCCGCCGATAGAAGCGTTTGCGCCGGGGTCTACGGGGAAAAAGAGACCGTATTTTTTCAGGGCCTCATTGAGTTCTTCTCTCGTCACTCCAGGCTCGACATGGACAAGAAAATCGTCAGGACGAATTTCTTGGATTTTGTTCATTCCCATCAGATCTAGGCTAATTCCTCCATGAATGGGGATCGCATGCCCTTCTAAACTACTTCCGACTGCGAATGGAACCACAGGAATTGTGTTTTTGGCGGCATATTGTATTATTTTTATCACGTCCGCTTTTGATTTGGCAAAAACAACCACTTCAGGCATGTGCGGCGTGTGGTATGATTCATCATGGCTGTGCTGTTCGCGGATAGAATGATTTGTTGATACTTGGTGTTCTGGCAATAGCTTGCATAAATCATCTAACATGCCCAAATGACTCACTCCTTGCTTTTTGCATGGGACTAGACACCATAATTGTATGATCTATGTCCTATTATAGCGAATTTCACCGGAATGTCTTCAATCAGTCATATCCGGAGCACTGCTGATGAGTTATAATATTGGATGCTAACGTATCTTAGAGGGGGGTGTCAGGATGGACAGGCAGCGCATGAAATTCGGGCTGGTGTTGTTTACTGTTGGCCTGATGCTTATTGTTATCTTAGTTGTTTTGCAACTTTCGGGAATCATAGGATCAAATCAAAGGGGAACAATGGAGCAGCGTTTACAAACGATTGCATCTCAACTTCATGCTCCTGGTGACACGACTACACAGACAGTGGTTAGTTCCAATGTGCCTGCCGCGTGGACGATTCGCAGACAAATTGCGGTCATGTTAAACCAAGGACTGAGCAATGAGAAGATCCTCTCCACACTGCAAACAGATTACGGGCCGACGGTACTTGCTAATCCTCCTAATCAGGGGTTTGGCGCTTGGGCTTGGGTGTTGCCGATTGCAGGTGCGGTGGGGGCTATTGTCGCAGGTGTGTTTTTTGCTTATAAAAAAAGTCGTAACAAGCCGCACGATATGGCGATTGCTGAGGTTGGAGAAAGTGAATCTCCATTATTGAAAGATCAAGAGTGGCGACAGTACCTGTGAGTTTTGATTTTTTTGTGAAAAGTGGTGATGAAAAATGAGTACGCGTGTGAAATTATGGTCAGCCATTGTGTTGGTAGCACTTGTCATCATCGGATTAGTGGTGATGGGAGTGGCAAGGGCGTCAAGCTATTATCTGACTGTCAACCAGACGTTTCAGGAGCATCCAAAAAGCGGGGAAGTAGTGACAGTAAGCGGGAAAATTACACCAAACAGCGTGGTTTGGAATTCATCCACACTGTACCTGCAGTTTGCCATACAGGATCAGGCGGGAGGACGATCACTCACCGTTGCTTATCACGGCTTGCGACCCAGTGACTTTGCCAACGGGTGGCCAGTCATTGTGACAGGAACCGTCGAGTCAAATGGTATATTGAAGGCTTCGAATTTGCTGATCAAATGTCCTTCGAAATATACGGCTAAAAACTAATAACTGGAATGAGTGCTGATGTTCACTTTTAAGCTGGAGGGGTGGCTGTGATCGGTAAGATTGGGCAGGATGCTTTGCTCCTGCTGCTTGTTATTGTTCCTTATGCGTTCATCACCTCCATCTTGTCTGCGCGTAGAATTGAGAGTCTGCGATTGGCGACCATGGCAAAACTGGGCACGGTGTTTCAGTTTGTGCTGACGTTGATTGCCTCATTTTCTTTGCTGACGCTGCTTGTCACGCTGAATTTCCACTATGCATACGTGGCAGACTATACGAGCCGTGGATTGGAGTTGGTGTACCGCATTGCCGCCTTTTGGGGAGGGAATGCGGGATCGCTGCTATTTTGGTTGTTAATTACCAGTCTCTATGCCCTAGTGGTACGCTTTACACGTCATGAAGGCAGCGAACGGGTGTTGCCTGTTGTTTCGGCTGTCATGTCGCTGGTTATTATGTTTTTTGCGATTGTGCTCGATTTCTTTGCTAATCCGTTTGTGACGTTATCAAATCCTCCTATTAATGGAAGCGGATTGAATGCCTTATTGCAAAACCCAGGCATGACAGTTCACCCTGTCAATCTGTACTTGGGATATGTGGGTTTTCTTGTTCCCTTCGCCTATGGAATGACCGCGTTGATATTAAAAAAATCAGATGCCTCCTGGTTGCGGGCGACACGAAAATGGACGTTAATTTCATGGCTTTTTTTGAGTTGCGGAATTATTTACGGTGCACACTGGTCATATGAAGAGTTGGGATGGGGTGGCTACTGGTCCTGGGATCCGATCGAAAACGCGGCACTCATGCCGTGGCTTGCTGCTACTGCCTTTTTGCATTCGGCCATCATCGAAGAGCGCAAGGGTATGTTCAAGTTGTGGAATATCATTCTGATCAGCTTGACGTATTTATTGACGTTGTTTGGAACTGCGTTGACACGAGGAGGACTCCTTTGGTCCATTCATGCTTTTGCAAATGGGGAAATGGGTGCAGTATTCTTCACTTTTGTAGCGATCATGTTCATCTTGACGGTAGGGCTTATTACTTGGCGCTATCCGGTGCTTCGCAGTAGCGCGAAATTCGAGTCGGCGATCTCAAAAGAAAGTGGATTTCTCTTTAATAACGTGCTATTTATTGGCATTTTGTTTGCTGTTTTTTGGGGCACTGTGTTCCCATTAGTTTCTGAGGCAGTCACTGGCAATTCGATGATGGTGAGTGGCTCATTTTACGATGCTGTCGTGCTGCCAATCGGAGTAGTCTTGATCCTCTGGATGGGGATTGGACCGATTTTGGCTTGGCGTAAGGCAAGCCTACAGCGGACTGCAAGGCTATTGCGGTTTCCTGCACTAGCCGCAGTGATCATTGGCGTGGTGTTGCTGATTTATGCCTATCAAAGCTGGTTGTCGCTGTTTTCTTTCGTGGCCGCAGTATTTGTGCTTGCGGTAATCTTGCAGGAATTTTTAATGGGAATTCAGGCGCGCAGGGAAATTACCCAAGAAGGGTTTTGGATCTCGCTGTGGCGACTGGTAACTAAAAATCGTAGACGCTACGGCGGCTATATTGTGCATATTGCGGTAATCTTGATGGTCATTGGTTTTGCCGGTTCAGGTGGGTATGCAAAACAAATGACAATCAGCATGAAACAAGGACAGACAGTGGACTTGGGGAATTACGAATTTCAGTATCACGGATTAAATACACAACATCAAACGGGGCAGGTACTGCTTATCGGCTCCTTGCTTGTGAAAAATGCGACGACGGGTCAGTTGCTCGGCGTGCTTAAGCCTAGTGTGTCCTTTTTTGAAAATGGAGATTCGCCTTCAACCAATATCGGTCTTTACAGTACGACGTTGACTGATTTGTATGCGGTGCTTGACGGCGCTGACTATCAAACTGGGGAAGCGCTCTTTGAAATTCACTTAAATCCGCTCGTGAGTTTGATCTGGGATGGTGGGTACCTCTATATTCTTGGCACGTTGTTTAGCTTGTGGCCAGAACGTAGATTACGACTTGGTGAGGACAACCTAGAACGCGAAGAAGAGAAGGATAGATTTTATAAGGATCTGCGTGACTTAGAGTATGACTGGCACATGGGAAAAATCACGGACGAAGAATACCAGCAGCTGCGAAGCATACCTCTCGTGGAGGCAACGCGTGCGCCAGATGAGATGATGACCCACACTGAACTTGAACAAGCTCTGGAAATTGAGCTGCAAAGCATCTTGGCAAAAAGGGGCGAATTGACATGAAGTTATGGTGGAGGTTCATTGTCGCGCTTGCCTTGGTGTTCGTTCAGGGTCTAATTGTTGCACCGTTTACTCTGGCCCAGCAGGTAAGTGGCAACTCACTGTATGTGGAGAGCGAGCAGGTGCTAGCGGTTCCGTCCCAAAAAGGCAATACACTTCAAGTATTGCTTTCTGTGAATATTCAAAATATCGGAGCGGCTACGGCGGTCGTCTACAACCTGCCTGTGGGAGTTCAGCATGATCGTGTGGTGGCCGGTTCCATTAAAAAAATCAGCATTAATGCAGCCGGTCAACTGCAGTTTATCGTTAAAGCGCATGGGTTGACCACATTTGCCGTAGAATTTAGCGCCCCTCTTAATCAAAATGGGACAGAACTAACGTGGCAGGAAAACATGCCTGTGCGAAAACTGTTTTTTTTGATACCAGAGGGTTCGTTGACCGCTTCTTCGCAAGGCGGATTTCAGACAGACTCAGCATCTATTATTTCAGGATCGCATGCTTTTCGTCAGTTCACTAAGCTGGAAATTCCTGCGGGTTCACCATGGTCCGTATCCATTGCCTTGTTGCCGACTGCTAACGGAAGACAGGCTTCGCCATTGCCCAATGTTCCTGTATTGAGCTCCTATGGACCGCGTGTTGCTGATTTTGAAGCCGTTGGTAATTTATTGTTAGTGGCATTGATCCTTAGCATCGGTATCATCTCTATTCAAAGAGGAAGTAAGACGCGCACCAGTGGTCGTCCAGAAGTGCTTCGCAAACAAAAGGCGGCGCTCATGGAGAGTTGGGCAGATCTTGAATCTGCGTATGCCTTAGGTGAGGTGCAGGAGTCCGATTATCACCTGAAGCGTGATCGCATGAAGCAACGTGCGCTGCAATTGGAAACATCACTTAGACAAGGGCAAAAACCATGAATCACGTCCTGGAACTGCAAGCTATTTACAAAACAATGGGTCACCGCTCGGTGCTTAGCGGGGCGGAATTGACATTGGACGCTGGGGAAATCGTCTGGCTGATCGGGCCAAATGGCAGTGGTAAAACGACGCTGTTAAAAGTGGCGGCAGGGATGACATCACCTTCAAAAGGGGCAGTTCGTTGGTTCGGTGCCCCTATGTCCTCGTCGTTGCGAGCGCGCATTGGCGTCTTACTTGATGCCTCTTTTTTGTATGGTGAACTTACTGCGCAAGAGAATCTTTATTATTATGCGAAATTATATGGGCTTGCCAATGAGCGACAATTGGTCAGTGAGTGGTTGGAAAAGGTCAGGCTGCATCGTGATCGCCATGTATTAGTCAAGGCGTTTTCTAAAGGGATGAAGCAACGCCTTGCCATCGCACGTGCATGTTTGCATCAACCTGAGTTGCTGTTTCTTGATGAACCTTATGACGGGCTTGATGAGGCCAATAGCTTACGGTTGACATCCTTGCTACAATCGTTGCAATCTGCAGGGACAAGTATTCTGCTGGTGAGCCATGAAGTAGCTCCGATTCGTGAGTTGTCGGTTCGGGCGGTGAAGCTGATTCAGGGTCGGTTGGTTAAAGGAGATTCCAAGTGAATTTTTTTCGTGTGCTGATAGCGATGGTGGGCAAAGATCTGCGAATCGAGTGGAGAACTAGGCAGTTGTTTGTCTCTTCCTTGTCCTTTGCTTTGCTGCTGGTATTTCTTATGGGACTGGTATTTTACGGAAGTGGCGTGATGACTGACTTTTCTAAAGCGGGACTATTATGGCTGCTGATCATGATGGCCGGACTTTTTAGCCTTAATCGTCAAGATGATAAGGAAAGATGGGATGGTGCCATTTACGGCGCATATATGGCTCCCGCGGACCGCAGTGTCATCTTTTATGCACGTGTAATCATGCATTTGCTGTTTGTGATGGTGATGGAGGTATTTTTAGTACCTTTGTACAGCACTGTGCTAAGCAACGCTAATCAGGTGGCTTGGACGCCACTTGTATTAGTGTTAATTATGGGGACACTTGGTTTTGTGGCGGTTGGCGCAATGTTAACTAGCTTAGCGTTAACTAGCAGTTTACGAGAGATTCTTGTTCCGTTGATGCTGTTTCCACTTAGTGTCCCACTACTACTCGGCGTCGTAGAAGTTACCTCGTCTATTTTTGAGGGCGGTTGGGGTAAAGGGATCTGGTGGGCTGTGATTGTAGCGTATAATGTGCTGTTTTTGGCGTTGCCTGGATTATTGTATGATTTTATTGCGGAGGTGTAAGTGATGAAAAAATGGCAGTGGGTGCTGATCGTGCTGCTGGGAGTAGGCATGATTGCCAGTCAGTATCTGGATTTTATCGCCTCTCCTCCAGAAGCACAGATGGGTAATGTGGTGCGCATCATGTATTTCCACATTGCTAGCGCGATGGTGGCTTTTACTGCTTTTGGAGTGACGGCTATCTTTGGCGTCGTGTTTTTGGTAAGGAAACAATGGATTTGGGATCAAATGGCAAAGACGTCTGCTGAAATTGGTTTCGTATTTACCACGTTTGTTCTCATATCAGGTTCCATCTGGGGTGATGCGGTGTGGAATGCTTGGTGGACGTGGGATCCTACTTTGACTACTACGTTAATTTTGTGGTTTTTATTCATGGCTTATCCATTGTTGCGTGCTTCCATTGCAGATCGGGAACGAGCGGCAAAAGTGGCTTCTGTTTACGGACTGATTGCAGCGGTGGACATTCCCATCATTCATCAATCGGTGACGTGGTGGCATGGCATACACCCTAACGTAATTACTGCACAAGGATTTAATATGCCTCCTAGTATGGTGTATACCTTGTTATTTAGCCTTGTCGTTTTTCTCGGCCTTTATGTGGTCATCCTTTGGATAGGTACGATGATGGCAAAGGATCATGACCAACTAAATGAACTTCGTGAGCAGGTAAGAAATGTGCTGACAAAGTATGACGAAAGGAGCGATTCTTAATATGTTGGGATTTTTGTTTGCCGCTGCGGCGGTGGTGTGGGTGGGTACATTTATCTACGTGGTGGTATTGGTGCAAAGACAACGTAAGTTGCGTCTTGAATTAGAAGATGTCAGGAGAATGTTGGAGGACATCAAAGAACAGTAAAAATACGAACATTATTAAAAAAAACTATATAAACGTTCGTGCATAATCTTGACTCTATAGAAAACATCGGGCATAGTTAAATTAATTCTACTGTGACAGGGAGGTTAATATGGAGGCGAAAACGACTGAATTTTACGGTGATGAGGTATTACATGTTGAACCTCATGGTATTGATCCTATTTCCGTAAATGAAAGACACGGGAAACCGAGAAATATTTTTACGTTGTGGTTTAGCGCAAATCTTGAATTTGCTACGCTGACACTGGGAGTGCTGGCGGTTAGTTTGTTTGGACTCAACTTGACCCAAGCGGCCATTTCCATCGTCATTGGAACAGCGATTGGGGCATTTTTTATTGGAATCTTGACTACATTTGGTTATCGCTGGGGTATTCCGCAACTCATTCAGTCGCGCGCGGCATTTGGCTTTTACGGCAATTTCATTCCGGCATTATTCAATTTTGTCGCAGGTGTGGGTTGGTATGCAGTCAATACGGTTCTAGGCGTGTATGCATTGCAATGGCTTTTGCCCATTGGCTTCGTGCCTGATCTGATCATCATGATCGCGCTACAAGCCGTCGTCAGTGTGTACGGACATAATTTGATTCACTTTGTGGAAAAAATCGCTGCGCTATTCTTGGCTGTTATTTTCATCATTACCACCATTTACGCACTGGGGCATATTCACTTTAATATTGCAGAAAACTTCAAGGCACCAGTCTTTAGTGGCACTTTCGGTTCAATCATATTGACGATAGGCACCACTTTTTCTTATATGCTGGGGTGGTTGACTTTCAGCTCTGACTACAGTCGCTATTTGCCTAAGAATACGCCTTTCCGCAAGGCATTCAATTTTGCTTTTTTCGGAAATTTTATTCCCGCCGTTTGGCTAGAGCTACTTGGGGCAGGTCTTGCTACAGTAAAACCAAATATCAGCACACCGACAGACTTGGTATCAGGACTGATGCCACATGGTATCGTCGTGGTGACGATGATCGCGATCATGCTGGGAACGATCACTGCTAACGTGCTCAATATTTACTCGGGTTCGCTGTCACTGTTAGCCATTGATATGAAGTGGGTAAGAGCCATTTTGCCCAAGCGCTGGGTGGCTGCTTTAATTATTGGGATTCTTGGTGGCGTGTTATCTTACTTTGGCGGCACTGGTGGTTATTATGCGAATTATAGCAACTTCTTGCTATTGCTTGCTTATTGGATCAGCCCGTGGTTGGCCATTGTCGTCACAGATTATTTGATGTATCGGCGCAAACAAGACAGTGTCAATCAATTTTATGAGGGCAGCGGCAATGTCAAAGCGGGTGTATACGCTTTTATATTGGCGATTATTGCATCGTATCCGTTTTTCAATCAATCAATTCTAATGGGGCCAATTGCTAAGGCGTATCCGCAGATTGGCGATATCTCGTATTATGTGAGTTTTGTGGTGGCGATGATTCTTTACGCTATCTTCAGCAGATTTTCCAAAAATACAGATGTGCAAGATGGTAGGAAGGCCGCCTGATTGCTTGCGGTGAGATATGATCAGCTCCTCGTTCTACTTGGACTTGTTCGGGTAGGACGAGGAGTTTATTTTTTGTGAGTGGCTCACCATGAATAATTAGCCTTACTCATGGCGATTTAAGAACGACCTTACCTTTGCAGCGTATGTTTCCGGCTCCTCAAGAAAGGTCATGTGTGAACTGTGCTCGAATACGTGAAATTCAGAATCTGGAATCAAGCTTGCGTAGTACTGTGTGGTATGGGGTGTTGCCTCGTCATACCGTCCGCACAAAAATAAGCTTGGCAGCTTGATCTCGTGAAGTTGTTTTGTCACATCAAAAGTTCGAAGACTTCCAGTGACAGTGAATTCAGACGCACCCCACATGATTCCATATACTTCCATATTCATGTCGTCCATCATCTGAACCATTGCATTCGGCCATGGTTCTAAACGGCACAAATGGCGGTGGTAAAATGCCATCATCGCTTCTTGATAGTCTGGGGCATTCGTTGTGCCTTCTCGTTCGTTCTTTTCTACAGCGTGTTGTATGGTTTCTGGAAATGCCTTCAGGTATTCGCGCTGGTCATTTTCCCATAACCGGGCACTCAGTGCGGGGCTGGAGAAAATAATGCTTTTGACGCCAGTAGGCTGTGTCAAGAGATAAGAGGCAGCCAACATGGTTCCCCATGAGTGACCGAGTAGATGTACCTCATCAAGATGCAGTGCAGCGCGCACTTGACCCAGTTCCTCGACAAATCGTGCCACATTCCACAAGGACGGATCATGTGGCCGATCAGATTGGCCGGAACCTAGTTGGTCATAATGGATGACAGGCCGTTCATCGGATAGAGTCCTTAATACATCGTCCTCCACACTTGAACCCCCTGGTCCACCGTGCATGACGAGCAGTGGGGTGCCAACACTTCGCCCTGTGATTCGATACCATACGTTCCCGCCTGTGACTGGAATCTTTCCTTCTGTCACCTGATTCATTGTGCGACCACCCTTGTCCTCATAATTACCATATATTATACCTCGAAAACATCAGGTTTGTTTGGGGATATATGTGACCCGGCCAACAGGTGAATAGACAGCAAGCTGACGATTATAATGTGCATGTATCATCAGTGTGTTGAATTGGGTTATCCTGTGGTATATACTTGATATATATCGTGAGGGGGTGATGGCATGGAGCGAGCAAAGCTTTTCCAATCAGGACGGAGCCAAGCCGTGCGTTTGCCTAAGGAATTTCGGTTTACTGGTGTCGAAGTGTACGTCAAACGCGTCGGTAAAGCAGTCGTGTTATTGCCTGTGGATGACGCATGGGACTCGTTGGCTCAATCACTGGATCTATTCTCAGATGATTATATGAGCGAGCGTGTGCAACCGTCGGATCAACAGCGTGAGGAATCATTTTGATGAGATATATGCTGGATACCAATATCTGCATATATCTCATCAAAGGACGGTCAGATGTGGTATTAAATCGGATGCACGCGTTTCGTACAGGCGAGATCGGCGTCTCCGTGGTGACAGTAGCGGAGTTGCAAGATGGTGTCTCAAAAAGTGAATACAAAGCACGTAATCAGACTGCTCTAGAGGCGTTTCTTTTGCCGCTTGATATCGCGGAATTTACTGTGGATGCAACTGTGGCATATGGATCGATTCGTGCGGAATTAGAGAGGAAAGGTCGACCCATTGGTCCGCTCGACACTATGATTGCGGCACACGCATGGTCACTCGATGTTCCGCTTGTCACGAACAACACGCGAGAGTTCGAACGAGTAGAAGGTTTACGCGTTGAAGATTGGACGAAATGAATGGCACACAAGCAGCTTTATAATTTTGGAACCCTTATCTGTTGTTTGGCACCCAAGGTTTTGAGCAGCATTTCTGTGGGACACCATCCAGTTAAATAAGATAT
>JAJZCJ010000071.1 GCA_021846145.1 Bacillota bacterium | reverse complement strand
TTGATTTTCCGTTACTTGAGTATGATGAAGACGAAAAACGCCATGTGGCCGTCCACCATCCTTTTACGATGCCGCGTGTGGACGATATGGACAAATTGGACAGTCACCCTGGAGAAGTGCGTGCTCAGGCTTACGATATCGTGCTAAATGGCTATGAAATTGGCGGCGGATCGATGCGTATCTATGAAAAAGCACTGCAAGAGCGCATGTTTCGCGCGCTGGGATTCACGGATGAAGAGGCGAAGGACAAGTTCGGCTTTTTACTAGAAGCGTTTGAATATGGCACGCCTCCGCACGGCGGCATCGCGCTCGGTCTTGACCGCTTGGTGATGGTGATGACAGGCCAGGCATCGCTTCGCGATGTGATCGCATTCCCAAAAACGGCAAGCGGCACAGATCCGATGATGGGCGCGCCAAGTCACGTGGCGGACGGACAGTGGAAAACCTTGCATTTGCAACCGATAAAAACAGAAACGGAGACACTTCAATGATTGATCTTCGCAGCGATACAGTGACCAAACCAACAGAAGAAATGCGCAAAGCCATGTACGAGGCTGAAGTCGGTGACGACGTGTACGGTGAAGATCCTACAGTGCGCAAGCTGGAGGAGACAGCGGCAGAAGTGCTCGGCAAGGAAGCCGCGCTGTTTGTCACTAGTGGTACACAAGGCAATCAAGTGGCGGTATTAACGCACACCAGACCGGGCGATGAGGTGCTGGTAGAGGATAATGCTCATATTTTTTTCTATGAAGTGGGCGCGATGGCGGCACTCGCTGGGGTGCAGACTCGGCCTTTGCCGGGTGTGCGCGGCAAAGTGTCGACGGATATCTTGGAGCAGGCGATACGAGGAGAAGATATACATTTTCCACCCACTAGGTTAATTTGTCTGGAAAATACACATAATCGTGCGGGCGGTGTCGTCATCTCTCTCGATTACATGCGCGAGGTTAAAATGTTGGCTGATCGCAATCACGTACCTCTGCACTTGGATGGGGCGCGTCTTTTTAACGCGGTGGTGGCAAGTAACGTGTCGGCGGCTGATTTTGCAAGTACAGTCGATTCAGTGCAAGTGTGCTTGTCCAAAGGTCTGGGCGCGCCTGTGGGGTCGCTGCTCGCCGGATCTAGGTCGTTTATTGAACGCGCGCGCAAATGGCGCAAGGCTTTGGGCGGCGGGATGAGACAAGCAGGCGTGTTGGCGGCACCGGGGCTGATCGCGCTGACCAAGATGGTAGATCGACTGGCAGAAGATCATCAACACGCAGCGCAATTGGCGAATGGGTTGGCGGCAGTATCCATGATTCAGGTCGACCCACGCACGGTGGATACGAACATTGTGATTGCGGATGTGAGCAAGTGGTTGCAGGTCACAGGTCGGTCGCCTAGTGATTTTCTTGCCAATCTGAAAGCAAAAGGTGTGCTTGCGACTAGTTTTGGTGGCCCGCTGATTCGCTTTGTGACACACTTGAATGTCAGCCGTGCGCAGATTGATCACGCATTACAAGTGATATCTGAAGTGGCGGCTGGCAGGTGATGAGATGATCGAGTTAAGCGGTGTCCCATTGCCAGAACGAGTGCGCCCATCTACACTTGATGGTTTTGTCGGTCAGGCACATTTGTTGAATCAAGGGAAACTGCTGCGCAAGCTGTATGAGGCGAGGCGTCTCGTATCCTGTGTGCTCTGGGGGCCGCCGGGAACAGGCAAGACGACACTTGCTAAAATTTTTGCCACGCATGCAGATGCTCATTTTGTGGAGCTATCGGCAGTGGCGTCAGGTGCAAAGGAATTGCGGGAAGTGTTTTTTACGGCCGCAGAGGAAAAACGGATTTATGGGATGGCCACGGTGCTTTTTGTCGATGAAATTCATCGCTATTCGAAAGCGCAACAGGATTTACTATTGCCTGCGGTGGAACGGGGCGTCATTTATCTAGTTGGCAGCACGACGGAAAATCCGCGGATTAGCTTGACAAGAGCACTGCTTAGTCGCTTGCAAGTATGGGAATTATATCGATTGACAGAGCAAGACATCGAGCAGGCACTTATTCGTGCGCTGCATGATGATGCAAAAGGGCTTGGCAACTGGCAGGCCCAGTTTGATGATGATGCTTGGAGTGCGCTCATCCAAGGGGCGGGAGGAGATTTGCGCAAAGCACTCAACGCCATGGAGTGGGCCATTATTCATGCGCAGGAAGGGGAAACTAAACCCTTGGTAGTGCGGGTGAATCACGTGGCGGAGGCGCTTGCGGGGGCACTGGGTCAATTTGATGAATCAGTCTATTATGATCAATTGAGTGCTTTTTGCAAATCTCTGCGCGGATCGGACAGTGATGCGGCACTCTATTGGTTTATGCGCATGGTAGGGGAAGGCGTCGATCCGAAGATCCCGGTGCGTCGATTGCTGGTGCACGCTAGTGAAGATGTGGGTCTTGCTAGTCCACAAGCGTTGGTACAGGCAGTTAGTGCCATGCAGGTGCTGGAGTCAGTAGGGCTTCCTGAGGCGAGAATTCCGATCGCGCAAGCGATTATCTTTGTTTGCGAATCACCGAAGTCCAATTCAGTGGTGCAGGCGCTTGGCCGTGTGGACGAGGCACTGAAGCGATTTCCTCATGCAGAGGTACCGCCACATCTTGATGACCGCCATTTTTACAAAGATGCGCATCAAATGGCTACTTATTTATATCCACACGATTATGCTGGTCATTTTGTCGATCAGCGTTATTTGCCTGATGAATTAGGGAATGCTGTATTTTATGAGCCTACAGAACAAGGGGCGGAAGCAAGAATTCACCCGAAGCGTCCGGGGCGTCACATGAATTTCAATAAATAAGCATTAGTTAGACATAATTTATGCATTTTTGACTGTGATATAGTAAATTTTAAACGAGAAGATAATTGGTAGAGTAGGCGGACTAGATCATGAGTAGTCAAATTTACTTGGATAATGCGGCAACGACACCGATTCGACAAGAAGTGGCAGACGCGATGCAACCTTATTTGCGTGATCTGTTTGGCAATCCGTCTAGCATTCATCGTACGGGACAACTAGCCAGACAAGCCATCGAACAGGCGCGTAAGACAGTGGCAGATTATCTGCACGCCGTGCCCGCTGATATTGTTTTTACTGCAGGTGGAACGGAAGCTGACTTTTTAGCGTTAACTGGCGTGCTACGAGGTAATGGCAAACGCCACATTGTGACGACACAAATTGAACACCATGCGGTGTTGCATACGACTGAGATGTTAGAAGAATTAGGTTATGAAGTGACTTATGTACCGCCTTTGCAAAGCGGTGTCGTCGAAGTGACGGCTATCTTGGATGCGTTGCGCTCAGATACGGGGTTGGTGAGCGTCATGTGGGTCAACAATGAGACGGGTGCCATTCAACCTGTTTTGGAGCTAGCCACGGAACTTGCGACGCGCAATATCCCCTTTCACGTCGATGCGGTGCAGGCGCTTGGAATTTTACCTATTGACGTTAAGGAAATCCCTGTGTCACTATTATCATTTAGTGGACATAAAATTTATGGCTCAAAAGGAACGGGTGCGTTGTACATTCGCAAAGGCACCCCTTATCGCTCGATGCTCCGTGGAGGGGCGCAAGAGCGCAATCGGCGTGCGGGTACAGAGAATGTGGCGGGAATTGTCGGTTTTGCTAAAGCGGTGGAGCTATTGGCGCAAGAGCGGGATTTGCGGACGAATTTGGTATCTCAGTTACGGGTGCAATTTTTAAGTATGCTAACCAGTCAGCTTACAGGAATAGAGCTCAATTCACCGAATGGTGGCGTTCCGCATGTGTTAAATATTCATTTTCAAGGAATTTCTGCACAGACGCTACTTATGCGTCTTGACTTAGCGGGTATTGCCGCATCAGGAGGTTCTGCTTGCACCGCAGGGTCAGCCGACCTATCACACGTATTGTTGGCGATGGGTTTGTCAGAAGGACGAGTGAGGTCATCTCTTCGCTTTAGTTTTTCTTCTATGAATACTGAGCAGGAGATCGCGATCGCGGCTGCCAAGACGGCAGAAATTGTATTGGATCTAAGGGAACGAGCAGATCTTTTTCATTAATCGACTAAATCCTCGTGTTGTGGGACATGCTGGTTCATATGGAATGATTTTGAGAGGAGGCGACGTGAATGGACCGTTGTCCGCAATGTAACAGTAGAGATATCGGTAAAATCGGCAATAATCAGTTTTACTGTTGGAATTGTTTTATGGAGTTTGCGTTGGTTGGTGATGAGATTAAAATTTATCACGTAGATGAAGATGGAAGCCTTGTTTCTGTCGTAACTGATGTGGTTCGTGAAGACGTGGCATCGGTGACGCAAAGATAGTATTTGACCTAGTATCATAGACTATGTTATATTCACTTTTGTCGTCTTGGTCATGATGACTAGGGACAACGGGCCTATAGCTCAGTTGGTTAGAGCGCACGACTGATAATCGTGAGGTCAGTGGTTCGAGTCCACTTAGGCCCATGAGGGGATATAGCTCAGCTGGTAGAGCACCTGCTTTGCACGCAGGGGGTCAGCGGTTCGAATCCGCTTATCTCCATCTGAAAAATCCGCGAGGTTTCGCGGTTTTTTTATTTCTGAGCGAAATCCGATTGTGACATATCCCGCATGCCTGAATGAGTGATTCGCATTTTCACCACAATTTCTTGTAGCGAGTCCGGCTGGAGCTGCAATGAGTGAATCGTCTTTGACAGTGAGCGGGTGGGCCAAATAAAAAATAACTGGTGATAGGCAATTTGGCCAAGGTTAAACACATCACTATGAAGGGTTACGCCGATGAGATAAGATTTCCGGATATCGCTTGCCAATTTTTGATCCAATGTTTTAATGAGTTCATCTTCATTGATTCCTTGGGACAATGCCGAAACGTCTGCATCGCCAGTAACTTGCATCTTATAGTAAAATTTATTGTTTTTTTTGTAGGACTTGATTTTTACCTTATTGGTGTGAAGGTAGACAAAGGTACGGCTTGGTTTTGTTAGTAACAAAGGAATGCGAATGCCACCAGTGCGAGCCCATAGCAGTCCTGCCGCATCAGCCGATTGATACCAATCGACAAAACGTCCAGCTGAAAATACCCCAACCGAGGAGACACTGCCTTCATCCATCGTTTTTTTGCCGTTGTACCATTTGACCTGTTGTTTTTTTAAGTGTCGGATTTCGGGAAGCAGTGGGGTACACCCTGGTTCATTTAGTTGACGGATGAATTCATTGAGTCGCATGCCGGGGAAGATATATCCGAATTGCTCCACGCCAATCGGGTTGGTAATGTAATAGTATAACGGGTTTTTCTCAATCGGAAATTTGGATGTGAAAATCCATTTTACGGGTGAGTGCGTACCGTATATCCAAGCGGTGTAGCGAAGTTCTCGATAACGAGTGAGCGTCTCCAACACATCTTTTAAATGACCATGCAACACACTATCATGTAAGATGAGTATAGTAAACTGTGACCAAGAAATTCGCTTGGGGCTGGTGGGATACACTTTATTAATCGCTTCCAGAACAGTTTTTCCCTGTGCCTTCGCCACCCATATCGGAGATTGTTTACCACCGGGCGCTTGTTTCTCGCTTGTTTCCGCTACTTGAGAAATGTCCAAAATACCCATATAAATATGATAGAATCCATGCTCATACGTGACAGCTAGTTGGTGGACATACGCGATATCATCCAGGTCAGTGGACTCCCAACAGCCAGATAGTGTGAGTGTAATAGCAGCGACAAACAGGAGAAAGAATGATCGACGAATTAACACGCAGCAAGATAAGCGACGTCGCTTAGTGGCCATCATGTGTTCTCATCCTCGCTTTGGCTTGTTGTATTCTGACGTAAGATGCTCTTTGGGGTGATTCAACTTCGTCCACTTTGCACGGATGATGGCATCTGTCCAGTCGCGCTTAATAAATGGAGAAAACGGTGCTAAGTAAGGTACGCCAAAAGGCCTCAGGTTTGCCAGATGGCCAATGATGAAGATGACGCTGATGACGAGACCAATATAACCAAATACACTTGCCATCAGGAGAATCAGTATCCGCATGATACTGACCGCACTGGCGAGTGAGTAGTTGGGCACTGCAAATGTGGCCACCGCCGTGACACCGATGACGACAATCACCATCGTGCCAGCAATGCCAGCGCGCACCGCCGCATCTCCCACGACAACGGTTCCCAAAATACCGATAGTTTGACCAGCCACACGTGGCAATCGCAAACCTGCTTCGCGAAAAAGCTCAAACATGATCAACATCACTAAGGTCTCTAGAGGAGTGGGAAAGGGGACCCCCTTATGGGCGCTGACTAAAGAAATGAGCAAGAAAATCGGAATCGTATCTTGGTGGTATTCAGTGCCTGCCACGTACAGAGCAGGTAAAAACAACGCGATGGCGATGCCAATCACACGCAGCGGACGGGTCAGAAATGAAATTGGATAACGGTCAAGGTAGTCATCTACGGCCACTAATTGTTTCCATAACGTGACAGGAGCCAAAATGGCCACCGGATTGCCGTCAATGAGCAGTGCTATTCGCCCCTCATTCAGAGCATAAACGGCACGTTGAGGCCGTTCCGTGAAGTCTAGCTTGGGAAAAAAAGAGAATCCTTTGTCTTCTAAATATTCCTCTAAATTAGCAGGCCCCGCCAGAAGTTCAATGTCAATGTGATTCAACCTGTCACGGATGGTGTTAACTAGTTTGGGCTTTGCAGTTCCCCTTAAATACATCAAAGCAATTTTTGTTTTGCTGCGCGTGCCAATGGTGTAAATTTCGCAGGCAAGTTGTTCAGTGGGTAGGCGTTTGCGCACTAGGCTCAGGTTGATCGTCAGTTCTTCCACAAAGCCGTCACGTGGTCCGCGAACAGATGTTTCGATCGGAGGTTCGTCAGGCATGCGACCAGTGGTAATTGTTTCGTCCACCACCAATGCACCCTCAAACGTATCGATCAGAATCACCGCTTGGCCTTGAAACAGCAAGGGGATCGTCTCTGACCAACTTGTCTTTGCAAGCACATCTGGTTGTTTTAGTTGCTGCACTAGTTCATCAAGGGAAGATGGCAACGGTGGATGTGTCAAACATTCCTCCAATAATGTAAGCAGTTTTTTTTCTATACGCTCAAGATCGGTATGACCTTGTCGATAGAGAAATACTCCTGTTAAGTGGCCTTTGCGCACGTTGTAATGCAATGCAAATTGTTTTACATCGTCGTTATAATTAAGAATGTTTTCTTGAAACCAGTGTGTATTGATCTGTATCGATGAAGTGATCAAATCAGGCATGTTCCAGCGCCCCCTCTGCATTTTTTTTGAGGTGCATCGCGACGAATAGTAACACGATGGTGATGGTGGCCTGAATGAACAGGGCATACATCCCAAGGAACGCTGAAAATTGGTGCATCTGCGCTGGATTCAAAGGCACCAGACAACCTAATAGGATGAGTGCAGATAATAGATAGATAGTGATTTGCGACATGATTTTACCACCAAAAATTCCGCTACCAATCGTAAGTAGGAACATTATTCTTCCTGCCAGTCCTGTTGTCCACTGGAAAATGGCGATAAAATCTATCCGTTCAAAAGCGGGACCAAGGGTAACCAAACGCCATCCTTCAAACGCTGGGAAACGTAGATGAGTAATTTCTTGAGGACCGAATTCTGCCAGGAGTCCGATTACTACACCGATCGCGATATAAAAAATAACCAAATTTGTGATTAGCCAAGGTCGAAAGGAAAGACGGGTATTGTTCTCGATGAACTGAGCGATAAATAAAATGAAAAAAAAATCCCCGAAATTAGGCAATAAAGTGAGCAACCCTCGTATCGTGGGCGTAATTCCATGTTCCCAAATAGGTAGCACAAGCCCATAATCTTTCATGGGGATCGTTGTGAGAGAATTGGTAATCCCGAAAAAAAAGATAAATGGCACTAAAAAGCCTATGGTTACTGCCACTGTATAAAGGCCGTTACGCGCAATCCAAACACATGCCATCAATAACAAAAGAGCGAGTAAATTGGGCGGCGCACCAGGAAGAAAGGCAATTGTGGAAAAGGAAGCCCATAATTTGAGACTTTTTATGATGGATAATATGATATAGACTTCGACCAATACAATGAGTACCCAACGTAACCATCTAGGGTTAACGCTGGCAAGTGGTGCGCGGGTTAAAAACAACCTTGCGACTGCGATAAACGCCCACCATATCAGGATTACCAGAGGAAGTAACAGCAGCACAGATACCCAAGCGTCGCGACCCGCCACATGAAAGAGTTCGGGAACCACTTCTACATGCAGTGTAATGCTGAGGGCAACGATAATTAGGAAGATGGCTTGAGATAGTGAAATTTGAGAACTTTTGACAAATGATTCATCCACTAATCCCTCCCCCTCTAATTTATCAATAATTAAATCATTCCCTAGTGATGAAATTACATGCATCAGCGTTTGGTAAATTTACAGTATGATGAAATCGTTGTAAACTTAAGCCAAAGCCAAAGCATGAACAATCGCATTGGCAATTGCATGCGATAGGGACGGTGATAGCAATTTCATGGGGGATGTAGTCCATTCTTGGGATCAATTATTTTCTAGATTACCAGAAGAGTTTTTGATTAATTATTTCAATGCGTTTGGGATCGTTACGTATTATCGCCCATCTCCAAGATTACCATTCCCTTTTCAAGTCGGAATGAACATCCATGAGTCAATGTTTGCACACACGGTGGCAAAAAAAGCGTGGGAAAATCGACAGTGGTATATTGCCTATGGGGATGAAAAAGCATTTGGTTTCCCTTATTTTGCAGTGGCTTTTTCGATATTCAATGATGATCATGAGTTTCAAGGGGTATTAACATTTGCTTTTCCCATGGATTTTGTGGATGAAATTCAATCGTTACATCAAGATAAATCCATCTTGCAATGGATTTTAAGGTTAGCAGAAAGCACATTGTTCATTGAACACCAAGAGCCTTTGTGGGGACAATTTCGGGATGTCTTTTTGCAACTGTTTTCCTATCGGGGGGGAGTGCTTTTTGCTGTCGAAGATGGGGAAGTGAAAATGCTTGAATGGTTTGGTGAGGTGGATCTTATTCCTAATTTGAAAACCCGCTTGGAGCAGGATAGCCTTGTACAGGGACATTCGAAAGAACAGGAGTCCTTGGAGTTATACTCACTGATTTGGGATCGGTTTGAACTGGATCAATGGGGAGAGCGTGAGGTATTGTACTTGGCTCGCGATCCGCATTCTTCGCGGCATCCGTTACTGGGGGCACTGCTTGATTTTTACCGCGTGACGCGTCAGGTGGTTTGGCAGCGCGAGCAATGGCGACGCCTACACGAAGAACTGGATCAGTCGCAACGTTTTTATGCCGCACTCGCGGAAATCAACGCAATGGTCTACGCAGCGGGTGAAGAGGAATCGCTGCTAGATCAAACTTGTCGTATTATACATAATTACACAAAGGTCAATGGATGTTGGGCTTATCAGATGAAAGACAATCAGATTAAATTGGTTAGCGTAGTGATGGATCACACAGAACAAGAAAATGAATTTCGTGTCTTATTTTCTAAGTTGTATAATGTTGATCGTATGGGCCAAGATGAGTTACTGCTTCAAATAATGAAAGATCAGCAAACCATTACGATCAACAATTGCAATCGTCATCGTCTGTTTCAAAGTAGTGAACGGTTGGCTTTTTTGCATAAAATCGCTGCTAATGCAATCTGTACGATGCCAATAATCAAAGAGGATCACGTGGATACTATTTTAATGATGATCGGACCCTCTGGATTTTTTACGAAAAGCATTAATGAAGTGATTGAAGCAATGGCAAAGCATGTGTCGATCAAGTTACAGAGTATGGCACTAGAATCGAAAACCAAAGTGTATCATGATATGATTGAGCACATGGCTTATCATGATCGGTTGACAGGCTTAAAAAATCGAGCTTATTTAGAAGAGTGGCTGGATCACCTACTTGTCATCGCGAAAAATCAGGAAACAACACTGGGTCTGTTCGTGGTGGATCTTGATCACTTCAAACCGGTGAATGATCAATTTGGTCATCAGGCTGGGGATGCCGTATTGATTGAAGTGGCAAGACGCATGCAAGAAGTGATTCCCTCTGGCGAGTCAATTCGGCTTGGCGGGGATGAATTCGTCATTTTCGTGCCTCACGTGAATCATTCAACGTCCATGTCACAGATGGCTGAATTATTGATCAAGCGCATTCAAGAACCGATTGCGTTTGAAGGATTTACGTTGTCTGTGGGCGCAAGTATTGGCATGGCTTTTGCGAAGGAGATTGGCATCAATCCTCGCGTGCTGTTGAAAGCAGCAGATCAAGCACTCTATAAAGTCAAACAAAGTGGTAGAAACGCTGCAAGTTTTTAGCAGTGTAGAATAATGGGGGCAGCAGTGGTGAGTATGCGGCGTGGGGTAAAAATGTTAGCAGGGTTGGTAATGATTCTGCTTGTCATTGTGTTAGGGATAGTTATTATCTATAATTTTACGACGGTTCAGCAAAAACCAACAGCCGGCTTGTCTTCTCAGGCCAGTTCACAAGCTTATCAGACGATGTTGCATGAATTTAACGTGCAAACCGGAACTCATGCAGATATTGTCTATTATAGTGGCATGGTAACCCACCGTTTACTGGGGGCAGAAACTGTACAAATACTGGCTGATAATCACAAAGTATATAGTGTGCAAGTGAACCGTGACGGAACGATTTTGTCCGTTCACGCATCTACTTGGCCTTGATGGAGGATGTCATTTGATAATCACCACGGATCGTGTGCTATTAGCAGTTGTGGCTTTGGGTTTTTTCTATATGATGCAAAGACAAGGTCGGCGTCGGTCTGAAGAATATTTGAAGAGATTACAAGAAAAGTCGCATAGGGATATAGAACAACAAGTAGATCAAGTGGACGAAGACAACGGGGAAATCAAGTAACATCTTATTCATATTGGTGATGGCTCCGGTTGGAGGTTGGGGTATTTTAGGGACAACCCGCATATACTGTGATTGTTCTATCTCCTAGCTCTGAACGGGGGCTATGCCGTGAAGTTGCATGATTCAAAAGAAAAAACGTTGTATATGGCCGCATTGTTTTTCATCGTACTGGCAAGTTTGGAGTTGGTCGGTGAATTGCGCGGTCTTTTTTATGATATTTGGGTAATCTTGCGCGCCGTGGTGATTCCACTGGTGCTCGCTTTGATTATTACTTATGTACTTAGGCCAGTGGTAGATCTGTTAGAATCTCGCAGAGTGCCTAGGGGTATTGGCATTACTGTGACTTATGCTGCGTTGTTGCTTGTATTGGTAGTGGGGGTCATCAATTTGTTGCCTGCCATTATTGTACAAGGTAGTGCGCTTGTGCAGCAGTTGCCAAAATATCTGGCGGCGATCAATAACCTTTTGGATCATATGTCACTGGTGGCACGGGTGATGCCAAAAGGGATACGCGTGGGATTGGAAAAGGCCATGAGTTCTGCCGAGGCAGACTTGGTGGCAGGGCTATCGCACTCTATTAAGGGGGTGAGCGGGCTTTTAAACGGCGCGTTCATGTTGCTGATCGTTCCTTTTTTTGTTTTTTATTTCATTAAAGATCAAGCTTTTTTTTCCACGGTGATTCTGCATCTTTTTCCAAAAAAACGTCAAGAAACAGTACATAAAATACTGTTAGGGATCGACGAATCGTTGGGGAAGTATGTTCGCGGTCAATTGTTTATCATGTTTGCCGTAGGGATTGTGACGCTTGTTGGTTACTTAGTGATTGGCATGCCGTTTGCTTTGTTTCTAGCGTTCTTTGTGGCACTGACCAACGTGATACCCTATCTTGGGCCGTTTATTGGTGCCACACCTGCCCTGATCATGGCGCTGGGGATTTCAAATAGCATGTTAGTGAAGGTGCTCATTGTAAATTTGCTCGTGCAGCAGGTGGAAGGGAATGTGCTGTCACCTTGGATCATGGGCAAATCAATGAAATTGCATCCGATATTTATTATTTTGGCAGTGTTGTTTGCAGGTCAGGTCGGCGGGGTAATGGGGCTGATCTTTGCTGTTCCGATACTGGCGGTGGTAAAAGTGATTATCGAGCAGGTTCAACAAGTGCGCACGCCGCATGCTTGACAAACCATACTACTCTATGTATAATCTATTTTGTAGTTTGGTGTCGATAGCGGAGGGGACACACCCGTTCCCATCTCGAACACGACGGTTAAGCCCTCCAGCGCCG
>JAJZCJ010000070.1 GCA_021846145.1 Bacillota bacterium | reverse complement strand
TGGATGGCGAATTTGCAACGGTGGACATTCATTCAATGGTGGATTGGTTGGAGAAGAGATTTAAGGAATGGTTGCTTCAGCAATATCGGAAGTTGTCTGCCAGTTTTCATATGGATGGTCCGATCATGTTGCATAAAACCAATGATTTTATTCGCACGAAAGGTCGTCAACTAGCGCTGATTCTGGTTGATGGCATGTCTTTGGAGAACTGGTTGGCATTTCAGCAAGCGGATAGAATCAGCGGATTCACTTATCACCTGTCGTTTGCCTTTGCGCTCATTCCTACGATCACGATGGTATCCAGACTGGCCTTGTTTGCCGGTAAATTGCCATCGGAAATGGATCAACCATTTACTTTGTCACAAGAGGAAAAAGTCTGGCGTGCCTATTGGAAACAATATGGGCATCAGGATGATCAACTTGCCTATTTGCGCGGAACCAACCCTGAAATCTCTTCACGGGCACAAGTTGTTGGGATTGTGGTGAACACGATAGACGATCTGATGCATGGTCAAACGCAAGGTCAATCAGGTATGGTTCGTGACGTGGCGGCTTGGGCAAGAACAGGCGATTTGCAAAGTCTTATCCAACGCCTTGTGCAACTTGATTTTCAAGTGTACATCACTTCAGACCACGGCAATACGGAGATGATCGGTCAGGGGAGGCCGCCGAACGAAGGCATGTTTATGGAAATTGCTGGACAGCGGTGCCGGATTTATCAAAATTTTGCGGATGTGAATAAGGTGAACGAATCGTTTCAAACTGTTCTCTTTCCAGCATTTTATTTACCGAAAGAGTTTCAATATGTACTT
Organism: Bacillota bacterium; assembly: GCA_021846145.1. The sequence goes on along the minus strand of JAJZCJ010000070.1, from coordinate 11,462 downwards.
GCGGATCAACGGTCATCTTTTCAAACAAAGGGGAAGACATCGGTCGGACATGGTGGGATGAGCATTGAGGAAGTAATTGTTCCGTTTATTCGAGTAGAAGGGAAATAGGAAAGATGGGTAAAGCGGTGATATTTTCAAGGTTCATAAAGCCCGAGTGGTTGGATCTAACCGTTGAACGTTGGATCGAATATCAGGATGCAGCGCGTGTCAAAGAGGTTCTCAATCTTTATTTAGCCGATCAAACTGACAGTCCCACTGTGCTACGGAAAACGCGCGAGATTTTGATGCGTACTTGGGTCGACGTGGAAGAACCATTGCAATTTTATCGTGATTGGGGAATTGCGGTTTATCAATCGAGTTCGAGAAAGGAAAGGTTAGCTGTCCATTGGTTGATGTTACTTGTTGTTTATCCGATCTTTAAGGATCTCTGTGCGATTTTGGGGAAGCTGTTTGTTGCCCAAGATACCGTTACTACTTCGCAATTGAATCGACGAGTTTTTGACTTGTGGGGGGAGAGGACCACATTATTGCACTCATTAAATAAACTGATCAGAACTTTGAAGGAATTTGGTGTATTGCAACAGCAAAAACCAGGGATTTACTCACTGGTGACATATCCTATTCAGGATGAGGGATTGATTGAATGGATGCTCTATGGAATCATAAAATCAGGGGATAAATTGTATCACCGTCTGCCGGAATTGCTGAATAACAAAGAGTTATTTGCCTTTGATTTTGCCACTGACGTTCAGCACCTGATGGAGTCACAAAGGTTGAAGCTGGATCGAGTGGGAGGGGAACTAGTGGTGAGTGTGTAATATTTTATTACATAGATAATGCGATAGATAATCGAGGTGATTATTCTATGAAGATATTTTTATCTTGCGTAAGTAGTGAATTCAAAACATATCGCCTCAAACTTGCCCATCATTTAGGCGCACTTAAGAACAATCCGTTTGAAATTAAAGTGCAGGAAGATTTTCAGCAAGGCGGTTATACATTGTTGGAATCAATTGCTGATTACATTCGTAATTGCGATTTGGTGATCCACATTATTGGAGAAGCCTCTGGCGCACAACCTTCTCTTGAACATGAGCAAACTTTATTACAGTCGATCAATGAAAATATTGAGTCATATTCACACGGTTGGTCTTATACGCAATGGGAATATTACCTTGCTCGAAAGTTTGAAAAGAAGATTTTTGTCTATATTGCTTTAGCCAATGCTACCCGTGATTGTGGTTTTCCAGTGAATCAATCGTATGAAAGTGAGAAACTTCAACAGCGGCATGTTCAGAATATTGCTAATTCCGGTGAACATTGGGTGGCGTTTGATTCTCGTCAAAAGTTTGTGCGTGAAGTTTTTAATGATCTTGGCTTGGGCTTCAAGGATAAAATTTATAACTTGCCATATAAATCTTTGGGCACCCTATTTAAAGGACGGAAAAGTTTTATTGACATAATAAGGGGCAGAATTCCAGAAATGGATTATCTCGGATATCAACGCTCAACTAGAACTATAAATGGGGTTGCAGTTGCCATACATGGACTTGGGGGAGTTGGAAAAACTAGAACTGCTATTGAATATGCTCATCAATATTCTGAAGATTATACTGCAATAATGTTTATTCATGCAGATACGCCTGAGGGACTTAAATTGAATTTAAGTTCTATGTGTGGTGCGATGGTTTTAAATTTAGCAGAAAAGGATTCGGAAGAATTAGAAGAAAAATTTGCAGCGGTTATTCGATGGCTCAAGCAGCATCCCGGGTGGTTGTTGATCGTCGACAATGTAGATACAGAGCAAGCAGCGGAATCTGTCGAACAAATACTTGGACAACTATCCTACTCAGGGCAAATTCTGATCACTACAAGGATTAGTCATTGGTCAAATGCAGTAGAGTGTCTTGGGCTAGATGTTTTGAGTATTGAGGATGCAACCGAATTTCTGCTTGAACGAACAGAAAATCGACGACGAAAACAAGAGAATGATGAGGATGAAGCTCGAAAGTTATCGCTAACACTTGGACAACTTGCATTGGGATTAGAACAAGCTGGAGCAATGATTGATGTCATGCGTTTGAGTTTTGATAAATATTTCGATTACTGGTACTTACAAAGGGATCGTATCTTAAAATGGTATAATGAACGATTAATGAAATATCCAATGAGTGTAGCGGTAACCTGGCAAACCTCATTTGATCAGGTTGATGAATATGCTCGTCGTTTAATGCATTGGTTATCATGGTTTTCATCAGAACCAATTCCAGAAAGCATACTGGATGTGCCAATTAAGTTGGAATCCTTGAGCAACGATGAACAAAATTACTATATTATAACTTCAACTGATATTAATGATGCATTGATTAATTTAGAGGCTTTTTCGTTGGTTACGCGAGCAGATAACGAACAGACATTTTCTGTACATCGTCTTGTACAAGATGTAATTCGCCGAAGTTTGCAGGTTGATAAAGATCATCGTGAACTTAAGATTGCTTTACAGTGGATTAACGAAGCATTTATTGGAGATCCTGATGATGTACGTTCTTGGATAAAATTGAAACCATTGATCCCACATGTTCAAGCTTGTTCCCAATTTGCTGAGGAATATAATATTTTTGTACCTACAAATTCATTGCTCAATACTCTAGGTGTACTACTTCTTAATTTTGCTCAATATACGAACGCAGAATCTTTATTTAGACGAGTGATCGCAATAGATGAATTCAATCTGGATAATTTGCAGAATGTTAATGATAAAAATTACATCGAACATTTTTTTAATTTACCTGTTGCATTAAGTAATCTGGGCAGTCTTTTGCGCTCTACAAATCGACTGATTGAATCTGAAAAGTTCCTCAGGAAAGCGCTATCCAAAGGAGAGGAAGTATATGGAAATTCTCATGCTTTATTAGCTAAAATTCTTAATAATTTGGCTAGTTTACTTCAGGATACTTTTAGATATCAAGAAGCAGAACCTCTTGTTCGTCGGGCATTAATTATTGATGAAAGGGAATATGGAAAACATCATCAGACGGTGGCTAGGGATATGAATAATTTAGCTACACTATTAATGAATATTAATATGTTAGACGAAGCTGAGTCGCTTTTATGTACTGCATTAGCAATTGATGAAGGTATCTATGGTAAAGATCATCCTTTTGTTGCTTCTAAACTCATGAATTTAGGTTCGTTACTACTATTAAAAGATCAAAAAATGGAGGCAGAGCAGCTTTTTCGTAGGGCGTTATCTATCAACGAAATATGCTACGGGGAGAACCATCCATATGTGGCAGATTCAATCGAATCATTGGTGAATGTAATGGTGGAAACCAATCGTTTGGAAGATGCTGAACCTCTAATTCGAAGGGCGCTTGCTATAGTCGAAGATATTTATACTGAACAACATCCTCGTGTTGCGGATCATCTAAATCTTTTAGCAAGAGTATTGATGAATTCTAACCGAATTGAAGAATCAGAAAATATGTTGCGTCGTTCCATAATTATCTATGTAAATAATTATGGTGAGCGAAGTCCTGTTGTTGCGGGTGTTCTTGATAATTTGGCACAACTTTTAGATAGTATGAATCGCTTCACTGAAGCAGAGTCGATAATGAGAACAGTTTTGGAAATTTATGAGGAACATTTTGGAGAATTCCATTTTTTAGTTGGAATGGCTCTTAATAATTTGGCTTCAATAATGATCCATCAAAATAAATTTAATTTTGCGGAACCCATTTTGCGACGGGCAATCTTAATTACTGAAAAAGTTTATGGAGAAAATCATCCTAATTTATCGATTGATATGCATAATTTAGTGATAATTTTAATGGAAACAAATCGATGGCAAGAGGCTGAACTACTAATGCGTCGTGTGTTATCAATCGACGAAGCAACATTTTATAAAAATCACCCGCAGGTAATTTTGGATCTTAAAGAAATGATAAAAATTTTAGAACATACAAACCAAATGATCGAAGCAAATAATTTATTACTTCGTATCCAAGACGATAAGTGATTGTATCATTTAAGTTTCGGAGGGTTATCTATGATCCCTATCGTTATTGGAGTGACCGGTCATCGATTGATTCGTACGGACGCGGTACCTAAAATAGAACAGCTTGTGCGGGAAAAGTTAATCGCAATTCGGAATCAGTTCTCGCACTCCTCGCTTTACGTTATTTCGCCTTTGGCGGAAGGCGCGGATCGCTTGGTGGCCAAAATGGCTCTGGATTTAGGAATGAAGCTGATCGTTCCTTTGCCCCTTCGGGAGCAGGAGTATGAAAAAGACTTTGCAACACAGGAATCCAAGGCTGAATTTAACGATTTACTTCTTCGTGCCGCGATGGTTTACCGGATGCCCGTCTTATCCATTGATGAGCCTTTTGTTGGTGAGAATCGGGATGCCCAATATGCCTATGTGGGTGCATGGGTCGCCCATTACAGCCATATTTTATTGGCGCTTTGGGATGGGGTGAAAACGAACGCGTTGGGTGGCACTGCTCAAATCGTGGAGTATAAGTCGAAAGGAATTCCATTTTATATAAAAAACAAAGACCCTGACGAAATGCTACTGACCAATTCGATTTTAGACTCGTTTGAAACGGGTCTGGTGTATCATCTGAAAACGCCAAGACTAGGGGATCAGTCCATCGCATCTTGTGAGATTGACTGGCAGACGTTACCCTCTCAAGACAAGGGTATAAATAGGCCAGTCATGAAGGATCTTGAGAAAATCGACAGTATGAATAGGGAATTCAAGCGGTATTGGGACAATTCATCAAACCAACTTGATGTGGATGATATTTTCCCAAAAGACCTTCCTACATCAAGTGACTGGTTTCAAAAATTAACGAGCTTATTGAAAGTGTATCAGTTTGCCGATCATCAATCCTTGCAAAATCAATCAGGAACCGTCTGGTACTCTCGGTTATTTATAATTGTTGTCATTGTGGCAGTATTAGTGTTTAATTTATACACAAATTGGTTTGAAATACCTGTAACAATGGCGATCTATTGGGTACTATTTATCTTGGCGAACGGGATCAACTTCTTTGCGAATCGGCATCAGCGTTGGGAAGAGAAGTGGTACGATGATCGTGCATTAGCGGAAGCTGTACGCATCCAAATTTACTGGAAGTTATTTGGGATTCGGCCGTTAGTGACAAATTTCCTGTTGCGCAAACACGTATCGTTAAGTGCTTGGATTTATCAGTCGATCACGGCGTTAGACTTGATCAATGAGGAAATCCGCCGCGACGAAATCAAAGATAACACTATTTTACATAAAGTAGCTAGGTATTGGATTGATGGGCAAAAGAACTACTTTATGAAGAAGCAGGCGCACGCAGCACAGACAATGAAAAGATTCAAGGTGTGGCAAAAAGTATGTTTTGTGCTGGCGTGGGTGATTTCGGGCATGTTGATCTTCATTGATTGGAAACTCCATGCTTCAAGTTATCCATTTTGGCACCAAATGTTAGTCATTATTGCCACTGTGTTGCCGGTGTTTGGCGGTTTTATGGCACTGCGAGCCAACACTTTTTTGCTGGATTATCAAAGTGAGCAGTATGATTCGATGGCACAGCTTTATCAGCGAGCCAGTGATTTATTGAAGGCAGATGTCAATTTGGAGGACGCCCACTATCGGGCGATGATCCGGGATGTCGGGAAATCCGCTTTGCAGGAAGTGGGGGACTGGTTGGTCGCCCAATACGAACGACGTAATGAGGCATTCAAGGGGTAAAGGAGAGATGGATTGTGTTTTTTGATGTGATAGGGATCGGTGCGTTAAATTTGGATTATATCGCAACAAGCAGTCAATTGAAGTATATCGATCCAGATATTATTGATGAAATGTAAGAAAGATTTGAATTAGGTAATGAGAAACCCGTTGGGGAAGATGTCATTCATCAAATCATTAACGATAGCAAAGTTCCATTTTCGAAATTTCTTGGTGGCTCCGCTTTTAATGTGATTCGATCATTGGCTTCATTGAATGAGGATTTTAAGTTGGGGTATGTTGGTGTAGCCGGTGATACATACACGGTAGGATTGAATTGGCTTGATACCATGCGACATGATCATATTGACTATCAATTCGTAAAAAATGACAGAGATCATAAAACGGGAATTTGCATTTCATACATTAGTGAAGACGAGCGTCGTCGTGAACGGCAAAACCGCCTACACGCCATATGTCTTTGCGGCGAAAGACCCCAACTCTGGCGTGATGACCACGTTTGTGCCGATTTGGTACGTCATGCAAGTGATGAACAAAGCTGGCGTAACAAACTCGTGGAACGGTGTCACACACACGCTGACGCTGGGTGGCAAGAACGCCACATTGAGCATTCACGGTACGAAGGGGGATGCCACAATCACATTAAACGGCAAGGCGGTGGAGAGTGGCGTACCGAGTTTCGCGGTGGTTGATCCGAATAGTGGCAGCTTGACTACCTTCTTCGGATTGTACTATGCCGAGAAGATGCTGGATGCGATGGGATTCTCGAATGCGTGGAACGGCACGAAGCATACGTGGACGATGACGTTGCCAACAAGCAGTGGCACGAAAACCTACACGAACTCAACAGGTCAGACGGTGACGGTTAGCGCAGGTTCTTCTGGCGAAAAAGGGAGTGGTACATCAAGTGCGCCAGTTAATGATGGCTCAAATAATTGGTCAGCTTTTAATTGATGGCAGATAAATGAAAAACGGTTATGAATAGAAAAAAATCTTCCCACTGTACCCCTCGAATTAGAGGGGCTTTTTTTTACTTTTAGGAAGGAGTCAAAAATGATGAGAAAACGAATAATTTCCACATTAGCATTAACAGCACTCGTATTGACGACTACCACTATTACATTTGCATCCAGTTCTCTAATTATGTTTGGCGACAATGCTCAACGAACTCACGTAAATAGCATTACAGATGGAACGATATGGTCAACAGAAGCAACTATTACTCATGCTTCGGCAAGCGGCATAACGCTGAACGGGAATCAACTACATTCAAGTTCGACCGCAATGGGTGATGGGAATATATTGTACTATCCCGTTTCCAGTGGTGGCACACCATCGAACAATTTTCAAGATAATGGCTATATGGTGGCATTTGATATGTCACAATGGTCAGGCGGGAATCCGAAAACAAAATGGATCGTCCCTGTTCCTAATGTATCCAACTCATCGCCAGTGATAGCTAATGGCTATGCATATCTTGCGGCTGGACAATATTTATACAAGTTCGACGCGAATGGTGAAGTTGGCAAAGTATTCATCGGTGATGCGGGTACAAATTACACCTACAATCAGGTAGTGAGTTATCCGTTGTATCTTACTGCTGCACAAACTGGGTTATCTGGAGATACAATTTGGATTACCACACAAAACGGATGGGTATATGGAGTGGTTGCAGGTACGATGAAAATTTTCTACAGTCACAATTTCGGCCAACGTTTCGACGGCTCACCAACGTTAGTTATGTCTGGTGGCACTCCGTTCATAGTGTGGACAGGTGCGAATGATGAACCAAACGGGGCTAACGCCGTCATAAACGGCAATTCTGCTGTTGGTATGCTGTTTTTGCACAATATAACTAATGACACAGCAACGTATCTCCCTTCACCATGGGGAATATCATCCATCGCTGCACCGATCGTCACAGACCCAAGTGGCAACATCATGTGGTCGGATGGTAATGAGAATGTAGCACTCGATCATGTAAACAGCAACGGCACGGTCACGAATATTTGGCAATGGCCCCAAGTGGTAAGTGGGCAAACGTCATGGGATGGAGAAACGGCATACGCAAATGGTCAATACATCATTCCTCTCACATCAAACTGGGGTATGGGTATGCTACAGTGAATCCGATAACAAAGCAAGTTGAACTATACAATGTTTCTGGCTCTTCTGGTCAACTCGAACCAGTAGGCACACCTGAAATTAGTGCTTCTGGCAACATGTATATCGCTGATAAGGTCGGTGGCATAGACAGGATCAGCCCAAACACAAGCACAGGCATGTATGACGGCACACAAGGCGGGTGGCTCCCCTCATTTGGTTCATCGGCTGGTACACCTCTCAGCACCCCATCAGAATTGATGCTCGACACCTCGCAAGGTGTGGCAGAACCTACGTTGACACTGGCTACGAATCAAGGATTGGAGTTGTGGGCGAACACATACGGTGAAGACCTCACTTTCGCCGCGTCATACCCATCCTCGTCGCCCACGCAGTTTAGTCAGCCGCTCACACTCACACCGTCGAACAGCAATTTGCCGTCCGACCCAGGAAACTCCGACAAAATTGACTTCGACATGATCATCAACGGCGGAACAAAGATGGATGATATCGGCAACGTAGCCACCTATGATGCGTCGGGGAACCCGATCACAGGTGCAATCACGATCCCGACTTCGACGCTGGATTCGTGGTTATCGAGTTACGAAGCGCAGTATCCGAGTGTGTGGAATAATGGCGGCGGTCAAAATCTGGCGGTCATTGAGGCATTTCCAGATAAGGGCGATACCTTCACCTATCAGTTTGCTGGATCGACCGCTGCACCTGACGGAAGTTCCGCGACGGTGACGGTGACGTTCCCATCACCAGGTAGTATTCCGCCGACCAATCCGGCGAATCCAACGCTTGAGTGCGTTGAACAAGGTGGGATTTCGTGTAGTTCCGCCGAACCCATTGATCCAATCACGGGGCAGGGGTACATGGAATGGCGATTTTTGCAGCCTGGGATGTTAAATGTGAGCGAGGGAGTTGATTATTCGAGTATCAGCCCTGACGCGATCCAAGGGACGCCAATCGCTTATAAACTTCACCCAATCCCAGAACAAGCGATCAATGGAACTCATGCGGAAAACTACACATCGTATTACACGCACCAAATCAATCCAGGCGGTAAAGTAACTACGCAAACTGCAAATTGGTTTAATAATTTTACAATTGAGTTTGTCAATAGGACGGGTTTTGCTGCCACCAATGTAAATGTAAGCGCAGAAATGCAGACCGTTGGCGACGTGTTGTTTAAGAAACGGTATATTGGCGCATGGCAGCCACATTGGACATGGATTTCATTCCCACATGAAGGAGGATTTTGGGAATGGCTCGGCTACACACCCGTGTATGACACGGAGTTCTTGTACCGCAACGTGGCGATTGACGAGAAGATCAATACAAACACATTGTCCATACCGAAGTCCGCCACATATTGGTGGAACCCCACCACGGCGAGTGCGCTCAATAACGTAGTGAATGTGACAGCGACAGGGACTTTTAGCAGTGAGGACACGCCGATCACGCCAAGTGGTAGTAGTATGACGTGGAGCCAGCCTGTTTGGGCATCATATGGGCCTTGGGAACCGTCGAGCAGTGCGAATACGAGCATCTATGAGCAAGTGCCAACTACGGCAGGATTGCCAGCCAGTAATACACCACCAACATTGACACCTAATAGTATGTTGCCAGGGACACCAACGGATAGTGATACATTTGCGACTGGCGTTGTGCCGCCTGATCAACTGAATGGTGTGTGGTATTCTGACGCGCCAATGCCGCCGATCCCTGCTGGTAGGGACTTCTCGTTGCAAGGTACGCCCACATCAAATCCGTTCGACGGCGAGCATAACGGCGACATATTATTTCCGCCTGTGAACGGAGACTATGGCGCAAAAGGGTGGTGGACGATGCCTGTCTACTCGGTGAGTGGATCAAACTTTGAACATCCTGAAATATCTTCATGGGTGCCAACCAGCGTCACGAATTATGCGACGCAGCCTTGGACGAATAACGCAGGTGAAGGCGTCGAAACCTCGGAGAAGTCGAAGATCACTTGGAAAAACTGATTTTCTTCCCACGCTCTCTTCTCCATGCGAGAAGGGGGCTTTTCTATGGGATTCTTGACACTCCCGATTTACTGGCTTGGTCTAGTGTTTTTTGGTTTTTTCCTCGTTGTTCTGCTTACAGTTGGTCCACTCTTATATGGGCAGATGTGGACAAACGTGGCGCTCCATAATGCTACCAGCGCCGCAGTAACGCAAGTGAGCAATGCAAATGGGAGTAACGAGTACACACTGGCTAACCAATCTGATGCGCTCAACACCGCAAACAAAACATGGGCGGTTAACCAAGCGATTAACCCTAGTGTCGCTTCATCCACGGCTACATTCAGTGTGACGAGTAATAATGTGACAGGGAATGCGACTATGCCTGTTCAACCTGCGCTGGTGAACAACTTCATCAACTCTATTAGCGATCCTAACACTTCAAATTATAGCGGCTCCTTGCAGGAAACCGTGACATCATCGTTGCCGTCAGCACCGAGTTCGTCGTTACCGCCACCACCAACTTCCACATTGCCGACGTTGGGGGCTGGTAACTGATATGCAGCATACTAAAATCAACTGTGGTAAACCGTGGCAATTCTGGCGGGATGAGCGTGGTGCAATCGGCGGCAATGTGCCTGATCTTATCGTCGGCATTGTGGCTTTTTATGGTTTGGAAATTTTTATGCAGGTTGCGACTGTATTCCTCAAAGTGTTCATTGTCAGCGTGATGACGATTAACTTTGCACACGCTTACTCGATGAACCAAAACGGGATTGATCCAGCCACAGGCAATTCGTATGTACAGGAGGCGGCAGATGCGTTCAATAATTTGTTCCCCGTCGCCAACCTTGGATTTTATGACGGTGGGCAACAGTTGAATACACCACCAGCGCAGAATCCGAACATCACGGCTGGTGAGCTTGAGTTGTACATTGGACCCGATCCGTCGCAGAGTGGATACGATAGGCTGACGGTGGATTACGGGCTACAGCTTCCTGTACCGATACCAAGCTTTCAAAATGGGAAATGGGAGACAGTGACGCCAATGCCTGTGCCAATTTTTTTCTCGATTGATTTGTATCAAGAGTGGTAATGCTGTGTCGGGTGAGCGGTAAGGCAGCAGGTCAGGCAGAAAGAAGGTGAGTCCGTTGTAACGGTTGAGATGCGCTTTGCGGGGTGTGCGTTAAAACAAACATCCCGTCCCATACATATCCAAAACCCCTATGTGTTTAACGCGATCATCGTGGAGAATTCGAACAAATACTTGAATGGTCGCACCTCTAATTGTCATGCATGAGGGTCATAATATTCTATAATCTGTACAAATAGTATCGATTATGGTACAATGCGAGTGGTGATAAACATGATTAAGTGCCATCTGTCGCGTCTGATGGGCGAATACAAACATTCGCTTTCGGATGTTCATCGTTTAACAGGAATATCGCGAGCGACGTTACATCGCTTGTATCACGAAATCGCTGAGGGGGTAAGGTGGGAGACGCTCGAAAAGTTGTGTAAATTGTATCAATGTAATGTTGGCGACTTAATCGAAAACATTTCAGAAAGGGGTTAAACAGTTTCGCTTGAATCTATCCAAAACTATGTTATACTATAGATCGGAA
>JAJZCJ010000069.1 GCA_021846145.1 Bacillota bacterium | reverse complement strand
GCAGAAGTATTGAATCAGAGGCTATCAGGGGTACTGGCGCACTTGCAATCCGAAAACCTGACCAGCGCAGAAGATGAATTTTATCTGATCAGTGGGCATCCTGCCACATGGCTGCTGAGTGTGCATCAACAGTATCGTCCCATGGCGCACCAGGGGTTCGACATTTCCCAAAGCGAAGACGAGATTCACTTTTTGCAAAGTCTTAGTCAGGCTGATCTGATGGGCTTAGGCCAGGACAAGATGGAACATTTGCTGTATATCCTTTACAACCATGACAACCGCTATCTTGTCGAACGAACACAGTTATACAAGTGCTTTAGTGACATTCAAGGGGTATCAGAAACCGTCAAGGCGATTCAAGCGTATCAACGATCAAAAAGTCCCATCATCAGACTAGAGGAGTGAGTCACGATGAATCCTGCACAATTTGCGTATGACAATCGTCCAGTCAATCCAGATTTATTGTGCCCCGATAATGATTTACACGCTCTTTTATTTGCTAAGGGGTCAGCACAGAGCCAATCACCAGTTTTAGTGACGATCAACAATCCCCCACGAGTAACTGGCCAACTAGATATTAGTGAAATCAAACAAGATAGAATCTCGCTTGATCGTGGGGTCGCCACAGCTCAGGCTTTATTTCTCTCGGATAGGGGTATCCGCATTGCAGCAGCAGATATCACCAATAAACTTCAAGCAACGTTGATCACCTCGTATATGTTATCCAGTGCTGTCACTGTGGTAAAAGTGAATAAGCAGCGTGGGGTAGAATACGCACTGGTAACGAAAAATCCTGACATTATCCCCGCTTTGCGTACAAAGTTAGCGCCAGCAGATCGGAAGAAGGGGTTTGATCAGTTTCAATCGCAATTCAGCACCAGCTACACCGAAATCACGACGGGCACATTTCAGGTAATCCGATTACTCGCAGACATTGATGGAATTCGGCTCCGCAAAATGCAAATCAGTGCAAAAGGGGCACGACATGCCATTCCCTATTACGCAGTGAACAACTATGCGGCAAAATTGATGGGGATATTCAGTCGAAACCAAGTTCAATTAACGTATCGCGATGAGCAAGGCGCAGACGTCAGTATCAAAACCACGCTGATGAATGACGTATTAGCAAAATGGCTGGGTACATCGGCCACTGATGTAGAGTTGTCGAAGTGGATAGATTGGAGTGATCCTGCTTCAATGGGGTATATTTCGATGCCTGATCTATCAAATCGAGGAGAGTTTGTCTCCGTGCCAGTTTTGAACATCAAGAGTTTGCAGCCAGTATAAGATGTTTTGCTGCAGTTTCCTTTATCAGCAGAACAATATGATACAAGCAAATTGCACCCGACATGCCGTTTGGTATGTCGGGTGTGTATTTGGGGGTAGAGCTTGTGGGAGATTTGCCCCGATAGTTAGGTTGCCGATAGAACTTGCTTAATAATTACTACTCAACAGGTGTCCTTCCATTAGGAAATTCAGGGTTAAATCGTCAGACTCTGCGACCTTTCTTAAGTGATTTCGGTGAGCCAAAGAAATATATCCACAGGGCAAACATGGGAATGATAATAGAAAGATAAACCCATATATTTATGTAGAAGACAACGACTCCGTACCAACTTTGTATCCCAAACAAATAAAGCCAAATTAATAGTCCAAGCAATGCTCCTATGATAAATTTTAGCATAGTTGGCATCCCATGAAATCTGGCAAGAAAATTGTCCGCTTTGAACGAGAATTTGCCAATGAGATAGACAATACTTACTGCGACAACATAAATCAGACCCGTGTTTACAATGAATCCGAGCGAAATTGGGTAATTTGGATTGATAGCTGTATGTGTTCTGATATCATGCGTAAATTCCCAAAAATATCTTGATGAAATGAGACCAAAAACCCCCAACATAGCGACTGAACTTAACAGATATGGCAACCCTTTAACGAACTTTTTGAATCGTTCTGGTTTCTCGTTGGCGATAATCTCATCGCAAAAAAGTTTGTAGTCCCCGCCGAAAACATTGGAAAGAAGTTCGCTTCGTTCTTGAGCTGCAAGGGCGATATCAAGTAAATCCTGACGAATAAATTCTATTCGCTCATCTGAAATTTTGCTGGATCGAAGATAAACTACCATGTCGGTCATGATTTTTTGATTTTCAGATGTCAGGTTTCTACTCAACTCATTATTCGACATTCTCATTTTCTTAACTCGATTCATGTCTCCCCATTCCTTTCAGAAAATAATTTATTGACACTCTCCTCTATTTCTCGCCAATTGATAAGGAATTCTCTTAAAGCCCGTTCACCTTGTTCTGTAAGTAAATAATATTTACGTTTGGGTCCCAAGCGAGAATCTTTGTATGATGCTAACAATAGTCCGTTTTTTTCTAATCTAAGTAGCAACGGATAAATCGTTCCTTCTGAAATTGAAGAGAAACCTACACTACGTAGCTTTTCAGCTATTTCGTAACCGTATGTCTCACTATTCTTTATTACCTTGAGAATTGCACCCTCTAGAGTTCCTTTTAATAACTGAGACCGCTCGTTCACCATAAACACATACCTTGTTATACCTCCCTAATTGTGTATAAAACACAAACAAATGTTCAGTTCACCATAAACACATACCTTGTTATACAAGTTAGTTGCCACTACATTGTATAACAAGGCAGCAAACTGTCAAGTACCTTGATTCGAAATGATTCGTCATCCACAATAAATCCTAATTATTTTATCTCCGTAATTTAAATTAAGGAGATTTTGCTTTATCCACACTATATCCTGATGATTTCCGTCAATAATTGTTAAATTGTGTACTACGAATATCTTGAAACGAACCCTTCTCTTTAGGAGGGGTTTTTCGCATTTATTCAGTCCCGTATACGATTGGTATTGGGCAGCCTTAGTAAGCTGCCATTTTGCCATCCTACTGCCTCGGTTTTGAGTTCCAAATCCTTTCCCATATGGTTAGTGCCGTATCACTATCATTTCGGGAGTTCCAATAATCCGATTTTTTCACAATATCCAGTGATTTTGGGATAGTTATTTTTACATTGGTTGACCAGGTAAGGGGTCAATCATGGATAGGGAAGTGGTTGCAGTGTCAGCAAAAGTATGGGGATATGTACGTATATCTAAGGCGGAGCAGAATCCTAATCGACAGCTTGATTTGTTAATGCGGGAACATGGGATTCGCCGTGAAGATATCTTTGTGGATCAGATCAGTGGAACAAAGTTTGAGCGACCAGCACTGGCAGATCTTCAAAAGGTGCTTCGAGAAGGCGACACGGTGGTGGTAGAGTCGTTGAGTCGAGTATCTCGCAAAAGTGCCGATTTATTGCAATTGTTAGATGATTGGAAGCGGCGGGGGATTGGTTTTTACTCGATGAAAGAGAACTTTGATTTTCAGTCAACAACGGGTCAACTCATGTTGACGATGTTATCCGCGCTTAGCCAGTTTGAACGCGACAATTTGCGTGACCGTGTGGTAGAGGGGTTAGCGGCAGCCAAGGCAAGAGGTCGCATTGGGGGTAGGCCGAGAACCGACCAGAAATCACTGGAAAAGGCACTGAAATTATACGAAGCCAAGTCCCATTCTATTCATGAGATCACTGAAATCACAAAAGTATCGAAATCGGTATTATATCGGGCATTGAAAGCTCGACGTGAATTGGAGAATGTCCACCAGTGACTAAAAGAAGAACCGTCATGTACGAGTGGCTAGTCGAAATTATGTGGAAAATTAACAGCTAATTTTATTTTGGTGACCATGACTCGTGGTATCGCGACAAGAATGACATTTTCATCCGTTATTTCGGAGATAGAGCGGCGGCAGGTATCATAAACGTAGATACCTGCCGTTTCGGGGTAGCGATGATCCATGGGGTGCAATAGGTGTATCGTCAAGCACCGCTAGCACCGCCCATACCTCCAGAACCGCCATCTGTATTGGTTGAGCATCAGGGGTAAGAGGATCACCTGAACCTCTGGGAACCGCCAAACACGGCCAGTATCTTCAATACCGCCATTTGCCATTGTAGACTAGACAAACGTTTAAGCAATCACCAAGCACCATAAACGATGACAGACGATTGAGTGTCAAGTTACCGTAGTAAGAGAATCAAATGCAAACTCCAGTATCTGGAATCCGACGAATTCCGTATGGTATGCTCGTCGAAGACGAGCATACCTCAACGTTACCAGTTGACTAGAATGTAAGACGAAACCCTCATTTTTTCAAGGGGGATGGATAGTATAGCCATTCAGGGAACCGCCAGTACCGCAGATACCTTCAGAACCGCCAACACCACCAGTACTGCCAATATCGTCATTACCATTCAATACATAGACTTGAATCCCCTCGCAAGTCATGGTAATACAACACACAATACCATTTTAGGTAGCGGCTACAAATTAAAATGGGATAGCACGGATCAAGAGAGGAGGACGATCACATGGGAGCCAGTGTCACGAAAGTGGGAACAAGGTGGCGCATTACGTATGATTATGGTGGCAAAACAATGGACGGTAAACGAAATCGGAGCCACGAATACGTGAAGACAGAAAAGGATGCGATAAGAAAGAAAAAGGAATTCATCGAGAATCAAAAGATCGGCATCGATTGCTTCCCGGATCAAATGAAAGTAGCGGAACTGCTAGAGAAATGGTTAGAAGAAAAAGTGAAAATTGAATGTGAGAAAACCACATTGTACGGGTATTCCAATATCGTTCATAAGCATTTGACGCAAAGTAAGATTGGCAAAATCAAGGTACAATCGCTAAAAAAGATCGATATCCATAATTACTATCACGAATTGCAAGAAAAAGGATTGTCTAAGAATACTGTTCGCAAACACTATGCTGTGCTAAAACAAGCCTTAGATTTTGCCCAATCAATAGAGATCATCTACCGGAATGTAGCGGCTGAGGTGAAGCCACCAGAACCAGACGATCATCAGGTCGGGAAAACGTACACGCCGGAACAGGTAGGGCGGTTGCTGGAATTGGTGAGAGGTACAAAACTAGATGTGGCTGTTCACTTGGCAGTGGGACTAGGGCTTCGCAGAGAGGAAATTATGGGATTAAAATGGGAAAAGATCGATTGGCAAAACCGACTGGTGCATATTGTAGAAGTTCGCACAGCAGCAGGAGCCAATGAAGGGAAGAGTATCGTCAAGGCACCAAAGACGCGGAAAAGCAGACGAACCTTGTATCTCTTCGATGCGGTCTATGAAGCGCTGTTACGAAACAAAGCATGGCAAGATCAGCAGAAGGAATTGCTGGGCAGTTTGTTTGAAGACTCAGGGTATGTGGTCGTGCGCTTCGATGGGAAACCATACAGGGTGAATAGCATGTCTGATCATTTCTTGGACTTCCTGAAGAAGCATGACTTGCCGCATATTCGTTTTCATGATCTCAGGCACACCTGCGCCAGTCTCATGCACTATGGCGGGGTGGGGATCAAAGAGATTTCGGGAATCCTCGGTCACTCTAACTTAAGCACGACTAGTGAGATTTATACGCATTTATTAGATGAGACATTTGTGGATCAGTTGAGTGTGATGAACAAGTATTTCCCAAAATGATAGAGATCGAATTGTCTAATCTTTTGATAGAGATTTGCCAAAAATGGCGTATGAATTAATGGAGCAATTCGTACGCCATTTATCTTGTGATCTTGAGTTTCGCTTGGTTTCTCCGAGGTAGTTGCCTATTTATTCAAAGTAGATAGGTAGTTAGAGCTAGAAATAAAAAAACAATAGTAATTAAGTAATATATCATGTTTTGGAAATGAATAACTGTTATCATATAGTACAAATATGGAGTATTACTCCTTTAACTCTGAATCATGGGAGTGGAAAAGCTCCAATATCCGCAGGAAACAAAGATCAAAGTTATAAGAATCAATTAGGAGAAGAAAATTATAAATATGGAATCAATAACTGGGGGGAGTTCATTCCATGTCAATGTCAGTTTTATTTGTAACAGATAATCATTATGTTGCTTCACTATTTTCAACTTTTACAAAATATGAAGATATTGAAATGATACATATGACATGCCGAAATAAAGCAAAGTCAATTGTTGCTAAAGAAGAATTTCTCGCGGTTTTGCTTGACTTTCCGAATCCGACAATTACTGATTTTGAATATTGGCAGGAAATACTTCAAATCACGTCAGTTCCAATTATGCTGTTAAATACAGATATTAGTTCAGTGAAACGTATACTCTTTCGACAAAAAGCCAGTGTTCATCTTAAAAAACCACTTTTGGAACTATTTAAAGACTTTCATACAATACAACATCAGAAAAATGTGGGTGTTAACAGAGTAGAAATCAGCCAAGGAGTAGTTTTTGATCCATTTGGGCATTGCGTGATAAAAAATGGTGAACGCATCACCTTATCTCTTAGCGAATTCAAAGTGTTATACGCATTGATTCGAAATCAAGAAAAAGCAATTAAAAATGAGGAACTGATGGCACTTTCTGATTTAGCTGAAAACTCCTCTTTGTACATGTGTGTCAAGGGATTGCGTGAAAAGATTGAACAAGATCCTAAGCATCCAGCCATTTTAACAAACCAAAGAGGTCAAGGATATGTATTAAAAACTTCGGGATTAGGCGGAGGAAGTGAGTAAACTGTGCTAATTTATCACTCTCCAGTATGTTGAAGTTCGCTAGAAATCTATTGAAAATTTTAGATTGAATCTATCCGCTAGACTGAGGATTGGAATTCGAAATGATGATATTCTCTGGATGAAAAATAAAATTAGTTGAAAGGTGGTGAATGTTGTGGTCGAATTAAATGAGCAAGAATTATCGCAAACCGCAGGTGTAAATTGGTGGTTTGAAGGTGCGGGTGTAGGAGTGGGTGTAATTACTGGTGCACTTTGTGCTGCTTTCCCTGAGGCATCACCAGTGCTTTCTTATGGGTTTCGAATATCGGGAAGCCTGATTGCCAATGGTTTAATGTCGGTTGGGACTGCGTATTAATTAACAACATCAAGCACACGAGATATTCATGTGCTTGATGTTGTTAGATGAGGTGAATTATTTGAGGTCTTATATATTGCTGGGAATTGGACTTGTATACTTAATTTCTTCGGTTGTTAGTTACCGTAAAATTAAAATCGAAAAAAGGAAATATTACATTGCACTAACGATCATGCTATTTTTGAATATAGTTGTTTTAACAATGGGTATGTTATTTCCTGAAATAGGATCGTCCAAGATAGGATTTATATCATCAATGATTCTTTTATCATTATCAATTTTAACGGCATTATTTGTAGTGTATAAAATAAAAATAATTAACAAAAAAAATAACCGATCATTATAAGAACAAATACAGTTTTGGGAGCTATATATGGCAAAAGTAAATGAAAAACCATTTTATTTCCAGAGTGCTACTCATGATTGCGTACCAGCAAGTGTTATGGCTATGGCTCAGTTTTATGGAATTCCAATAAACATCAAACAGCTTCGATCAGTTCTTGTTACAGATCCGGTGATTGGGACTACGCTTAAAAATATAAATAACCTTTCGTCTTGGCTTCAGGTGCAGTTGGGTTGTATTGTTAAGAAGAAGGAAATTGGGTTGCATCTGGCATTTGGCGCAAAACCAATCCATATTTTTGCACAATTATTGTTTGAATCAGTATTGATTAGCTTCATCGGAACAATAGGTGGGATGCTGTTTGGCACATTGGCGAGTTTTATCATGTTGGTGAAAGGAATTCCGCAAAGTTTTACAGTCATGAATTTTATCCAGGCGTTTGTTTTAGGTACTGTTCTTGGCGTTCTATTCGGGATTTATCCCAGTCTCTTTGCAGCGAAGATCGTACCTATACGTGCGATAAAGGAATAAACATACAAGATTAATAAATAATATCCGTGCCAATAATTGCTTGTGAATGATAGGGGGCGTTATGCGATGGGAGAACCAATGCTTATGAAAGCAACTCATCTGCATCAGCAATACGGATCGCTGGTGGCTGTGAATAACTTTTCTGTAGAAATTTATGCAGGTGAACTTGTCGGTCTGCTCGGGCCAAATGGCGCGGGCAAAAGCACTACCTTACGCATGCTGACAGGACTAATGCAACCAACCAAAGGTAGTGTTCAGTATCACGGCTACGATATTGCCGATGATCCGATTGAAGCCCGCAGACAATTTGGTTATGTGGCTGAGCAGCCAATGATCATACCGTATTTGACAGGGATGGAATATGTGGAATTCGTGGCAGGGATGTATGGGATTGACGGCAAAACGGCGAAAAGACGCGCTGAGCCATACATCGATCGATTTCGTCTCACGGGTGCCGTACATAAAAGAGCCGATCAGTATTCTCATGGAATGCAGCAAAAAATTGCTCTGATTGCTCAATTGGTGCATGAGCCAAAACTGCTGTTGGCGGATGAACCTACAGTGGGACTTGATCCCGATGGGGCGGTGGAAATGCAGAATGCCTTTCGGGAGTATGTCGCTGCTGGTCATTCCATACTTTTGTCTACTCATTTGCTTGATATGGCTGAAGGACTGTGCAGTCGTGTACTCATTCTGGCAAACGGTGTTCTTTTGGCAGATCAAACCATTGATGATGTCTGGTTGCAAACACATGGACATTTGCAAGAACACTTTTTTATGTTGACTCGCGAAGGAGTATAGTGATGATCGCATTTATCTTGCACTGGCAATTGTTTATGCTAAAACGACAATATCGGTATTTTCAGAACTGGTTTCCACTGATCGTCTCCATATTGGTACAAACTATGTTCATATTTTCCGCGTTTTTTGGAGGGAACTCGACTTTTCAAGAAAACTTGGGAGTCAGTGTGTTGTATATGTTGGTTTTCAGCATCCCGCAAGTGTTTTACGGTTATCGGTCAATGCAACTGAGTACCACGCAAGGGATTATTGGTATTTCTCCGTTGTCTCCATCGGCCAAATCTGCTTGGGTATTGTTGATGTTGAGCATCAACTCATTGATTGTCACCGTCTTCGTCAGCTTGGTGTTGGGAGTTCTAATGGCAGTGCGCGTGTCGGTGTTGGGAGGACTGGTGCTTTTTCCTGTAGCGTTTATCTTCTTTTTTGGTGTGCCGTTTGGATTATCTGCGTTGATCGAAGGGATGGTCAAAGGTTTTCAACCTAAAAATCCGCAAAAGGTGATCAGTTCCATCGGTGGCTTATTGATGATGGTAGGCTTTCTCGCTCTTGGCTTTGTTATTCGAAAAGATCACGTCTTGCTCAATTTGATCGGTCAGCCTATTCTCGACATCGGCAAGCTGAACCAGTTGGCAGTCCCGTTTGTGGGTGCGGCTATTTTTTTTGGTCTTGGCGGTTATGCGCTGCGAGTTTTGCTCACTTTGAACACACGCGAACATTTGGCTCCAGTGCGTGTCAAATCGGGAAACAAAAGCTACAAATCTAAATCTGCGCCAACAGGGTTGATTCGGTTGTTCTATTGGGTGGAAGTGATCTTTTATCAGCGAAAAAGGTTAGAACTTCTTGTCAATTTGATCATTTTGTTTTTCTTGACGTATTTCCAACGACAAATGTGGATGTGGGGAATCGCCATGGTGGGGGGGATTCTTGGAAGTGTCCAACTCCTATCCCTCACAGGCCCAAAAGGACTCCCGTTACTGTTCGTTGCGCCAGTGTCACTGTGGAAGGTGTGGTATTCACGGCTGATTGCAACGCTTCCTCTTTTCTTTGTCTTTTGGCTTCTCGCCGTATTGCTCGCTAAATTTTCGATGGGTCACCTTTTGGCCATAGAAGTTTTGACAAGTTTTATGGTGGCTTTTGCAAGTTTGATGAGCAATTCACTCGTCCAAATCATCTTTCGTCAGGTGTACCTCAATGCAAATACTGCGGATCAGCAAAAAAAACGACGTACCGTATCTTCCACCATGATTTCGATATTGACCAACGTGTTGATCCCGATGGGGTTGTCAGGGCTTTCCTACCGTTTTGAGTTGTTGGGACTTTCGCTCTCATTGCTGATCATCTTGGCTGCGATGTTGACAGGCTACCATCTATTACACCGATCCAAGCGTTTGCGCTACTTGTGGAGTAATTAGAGAGCGGGATTATATGGTAGAAGTGATTATAAAATTGGCATTGTCATGATGGTGGCCACTATCTATGGGAGCCGAGGTGGTGAAAGTGTTTCAGAACACAAAATTATACTGATGTTGACGGAGGTTGGAATTTAATTATTTTATTGTATGAGGATTTTGCAGAATTAACGATCTCGATTCAACGGACGCTATATATAGCGTGTTATTAAAATTATTGACGCCTTATATGCTTCTTCACCAAAGAGGGCATGGATATGTACTTAAAATCTCGGAACTATTAGGTAGTGGTGATAACAGTGATGAATCATGCTAATTTATCACACTCCATTATGTGGAACTTCGGTAGAAATCTATTGAAAATTTTAGATTCAATCTATCCGCTAGACTGAGGATTGATATTCGAAAAGATGGTATTTTATTAGTTGAAAAACAAAATTAAATCTAACGGTATAATTTTAATACAGGGAATTAGCAATTATCATGTGAACGGGGGTACTACGTGATAAATAAATGGATAGTTGGAATGGCATCAGGCATGTTTGCGGTCGGCTCTTTCGTTCCGACTGCGATGGCTGCGACCACGAGTACAAACTCACAGAATAGTAGTATTGTGGTCAATAATGAAAAAGTTGCGACATCTGCTATGCTGCAGCGCAACGGTTTGACGTACGTCCCTGTGTGGTATGTGATTAATGGTTTAAAGACGATTGGATTGCATAGCAGGTGGACTGGGGGGGACTGGTTTTTATCAACCTCGAGTGAGCCAGTTATTTCATCATCTATAGGGAAAGACGTCCCAGGACAGGTGACGGTGTATCTGAACAGTGCAAAACTGGCGTCTGTTCCAACGGTTATTGCAACAGATCCAGGTTCGAAAAATCCAACGACTTATGTTCCAGTCAGTGACTTAACAGCGATTCTTCAGAAAGCTGACGTGTTTGCGAACTGGACGAATGGCTCCTATCAACTGCAAACACCTGCTGTACAAGCCCTGGACACTGCTTTCCAAAACACTCAGAATGCAGTGGAATCTCAGATGACAGCGAATCTTACGGAGCAAATGCATTTTACGGTCAATCCTCAGTCTCAGTCTGCGACCAGTAAGATTCCTCAGGATATGACATTGCAAATGCAAATGACGGCGGAGACAGGGACGGTAAATGGTGCCAAGGCGGTACTCATCACAATCACTCCGCAAGCATCTGCTGTTCCTAGTTCCGCTTTGCCGAAGACTATTCAAGAGTATATTCAGGGGTCACGTGTGTGGCTGAACCAAGGTCAGGGTTGGGTAGAGCAAACGAACGTGGAACAACTGATTCAGTCGTTGCAATCACAGATGCCGCTGAACGAAGTGAACTTTAATATCTTGAGAAACATTGAATCTTCGATTAAGGGCACGTCCACCAATTATACTGCGACACTCGATTCTAATGCACTCGGTCAGATGCTAACACCGATCATGAATTCGATTGCACACACAAGCAGTCAGGGATCATCGATTTCATCTAGTCAAATGGCATCTCTGCTTAATGCCATCATCAAACAGATGAAGGGGGCGCTTCAGATCACGGTGCAACCGACCAATGGGCAAGATCTGATCTCCAGCGAGCAATTAACCCTTGACATGATGTTGCCTATGAGTACCTTAGAGACTCAGCTAGGAAGTACATCTGGAACTCCTGCTCAATCTCCGTCTGCGAGTGCAAATAGCATTCAGAGCATCTCTATTCACGAAACGATGACGGGGGATTATACGTACAACAACAACCCGATTGTTACACCAACAGGAATTGGCACTTCGTCAACTGTGACTGGACAATAATTTTTGCCAAATGGAATTCGTGTGCTTTACATAGCACATTAAACAAGGAAGTGGATTCCAGGGTTGCTGCTGTTTGTTGATTTTAAGTTAATCATCCAAGATCAAAAGATACTTTTCACTTGGTACTCCAGAACGCTTGATAACAAATAGGCGATCTTTCTCACCAAATTCAATGACTCTGTATCCAATGCTGTATCCAAAGTGGACAATACGCCGCAAGATTCGATGGTATCAGCCGGGACAAGATAAGAAATAGATACCGGACAAAGCGTGACAACACGGGACAATCAGGGAAAAGATACAACGAGAAGGGAGATGGGTGGAATCAGTTCGATTCCCCTCGCCTCCATTGAAAAACCCGCGTAAATAGCGGGTTTTTCGCGTTCCAGGAGCCGTTTTGTAGACAAATTGTAGACATCAGAATT
>JAJZCJ010000068.1 GCA_021846145.1 Bacillota bacterium | reverse complement strand
GAATTTAATTCGTTCGGAAAAAATCCATCAGATCCGCACGACGATGCAAACGGGCAAGGCGTTTGGCATGCAGACGATGGAGATGAGTTTGCGCGAGTTGCTTGCCAAGCGCAAAATATCGGATGCACAGTTTAAGGAAGTCGTCAGTGAATGGAGCGGGTTTATGTCGCTGACCTGATGGTCACGCGTCTCGGAAAGGCGGATGGTCGATGCCTGAATTTACATTTGAAGCAATGACGACAGAAGGCAAGAAGCGCCGTGGTGTAACCCGCGCACAAGATCGCACCACTGCCGTGCAAGCGCTGCGTGATCAAGGGATGTACATCTTAAAGATCAAAGAAAAGCCAGAAGTGGAACCTTGGTACAAGCGGGAAATTTATATCGGTGCCAAAGTCTCAACGCGGGATTTTTCGATGTTTAGCCGACAGCTCGCCACACTGATTCGCGCTGGGGTGACGATCCTTGACAGTGTGCGCATTATGGCTGAGCAGTCGGAGTCAAAGCCGCTGCGCAAGGTGCTCGCAAAGTTGAGTACGAAACTGGCGGCGGGGCAACAATTTTCAGAAGCGGCGGCAGAAAGTCCTGATATCTTTCCGAAGGTATTCACGAACATGGTGCGCGCGGGTGAGGCGGCTGGTAATCTCGATGAGATTTTGGAGCGGATCGCGACTTTTTTTGAACGCGAATATTATACGCGTGAGAAAATCAAGTCGGCGCTGACGTATCCGGCGTTTGTCGGCGTGATGTCGATTGCGGTAACCGTATTTTTATTATTGGAGATCGTCCCTACTTTTGTTGGGATTTTTGCATCAATGCATATTACGTTGCCATTGCCGACCAGAATTGTGCTCGCGGCGAGCCATTTTTTGGTGCAAGATTGGTGGATGCTACTAGCGGGGATCTTCGTGGTGAGTGCGGCACATCTGCTAGGCAAGCGCAGTATCAAGTATCTATTGTTTCTGGATCGCCTCAAGTTTCGCGTGCCGATCTATGGGTCGTTGGTGCAAAAATCGGTGGTGGCACGGATGGCGCGAACCATGGGGTCACTTTTTGCCAGCGCAGTGCCTATTTTGCCTAGTTTGAACATTGTGAGTGAGGTGGTGGACAATCGCCTAGTGTCGCTAATTCTCACGGAAGCGGGGAACAGTTTACAAGGCGGGGGTACGCTCGCTGATCCGCTTAAAAAAAGCAAAATCTTCCCGCCGCTTGTTTCGCACATGGTGGCGATCGGGGAGCAAACGGGAAATCTCGATTATATGCTGGACAAAATTGCGGATTTTTATGAGGCGGAAGTGGAGACGATGGCAGATCGGATGAAGGCGTTGATTGAGCCGCTGATGATGATTGTGCTTGCGGTGATTGTCGGCACGATTGTGGCTGCGGTAGTGATGCCGGAATTCAGCCTGTATTCCAATATCCACTAATTATCGACAGAATTCGGCAATAGTCCAAAAGGACTATTGTTAAGGTGTCAATTTTCAGTAAAATTATTCTTATCATCAGATTATCAATTAACTTATATAATTGAGCATCTTATGTGTAATATTGTTTTAAGTATCATATTTGGAACATTCCGGGGGGAATAATAATGAATAAAGTACGCATCGTAGTACAAAGTTGGAAGCATTATTGGGGGGAACTGAAACACAAGCGCAATGAAGAGGGTTTAACACTGATTGAGTTGATGGTGGTCGTAGTGATCTTAGGGATCATTTCGGCTGTAGCTATACCGAGTATTTCAAGTGCGATTAACAGTGCCAAGGTGAGCACCACAGAATCCGATTTGGCAACGTTGCAGCAAGCGTTGCAACGGTACTATATTAGCAATAATCAGTATCCAAGCAATTTGACGCAATTAACATCGGCTGGAACAGGAACTGGTGGACCATATGTAGATATAACATTTCCGGAAAACGATGCATGGGGTCATCCTGTTTTTTATAGTCCAGTAACTCAAAATAGTCAACTAGAAGGTTATTATTTGGTATCCGCTGGAACCAGCTCTACGTTTCCTACATCTGGAACTACAAGTTTCACAATTGCGACTAGTAGTTTATTTGCAGCAGGTGGGCAAGCAACAGGTGTGGTAGATGAAACGCCCGTGCTTGCGAGTACTGTGACCGGTTATCCTACTACAGCGCTTACTGGTAAAACGAATTAATTTGGAAATGAATTATTTTGAAATGATTATTTTGATTTTCATCTTTGGTCTTGTCTTTGGCTCTTTCTACAATGTGGTGGGGATACGGGTGCCTAAAGGGGAGTCGATTGTGGCTCCCCCTTCCCACTGTACGAACTGTGGGAGACGCCTTGCGGCTTGGGAACTGGTGCCTGTCTTGTCGTGGCTAATTTTGCGTGGCAAGTGTCGGACATGTAAGACGCCCGTATCATTTGTCTACCCGCTGATGGAATTGGCAACTGGGGTGTTCTTTGCGCTTGCATTTTTGCAGGTGGGGCTGACTTGGGAACTGCTTGCGGGGCTAGTTGGCATCAGTGTGTTTGTCATTTTGTCAGTGTCAGATATGTATTACCAGCGGATTCCGAATGTGATTTTATTTCCTGCTATTGCGTTACTGATGATTATTCGCATGTTTACTCATCCTTTAGGCATCGCTACGTATCTGATTGGTGCCGTGGTGGGGTTTGGCGTGCTGCTTGCTATTGCTGTAATTAGCAAAGGTGGCATGGGGTACGGGGATGTCAAATTGTTTTTCTTTGTAGGACTATTTACGGGACTTGCAGGCGCGATCTTGACATTGTTCCTGTCTTCTATTTTTGGTACCGTTATCGGTCTGTCGATGCGAGGAATGGGTAAGTTGAAACCACGGCAGCCTTTTCCGTTTGGACCTTCGATTGGACTGGCGGCGATTTTGGTGTATCTTTACGGCAATCAGTGGTTGACATTATATTTTCACTTGCTTTAAGGCGATAGCTAATGGCAGCGGATGGGGGGGACATCAGTGCGCAGGCGGGGGAAAGACAAGACAACAGAGTTGGAAGCGTCCGCACTGGTGGCAGACGTAACTTCACCAGAGCAGGATAGTACGGATTCCACAGTGGATTGGCATTCGTTATCTGAACAGATTACTAGTGCGGATCACGATGTGGTGTGGGGGAATTTATCTGTCTCCGATGAGCCCATGCCTAGTAGAAAAGAGCGATTTGCAAAACCCAAAAAATCCAAGAAACAACATGAACCTAAGGATCAAGCGAAGGATCAAAAGAAGGCTCATCAGCCTGCATCACAGATGCAAGAGGCAGTCATAGAGCCGATGGAAGTGGTTGAGGAGTTGGTAGCGCCGACTCCTGTTTGGCGTGAGCCGGAGCCGGCGATTGTCATTCCGATTCCTGAACCAGACGAACTACCAATGCCTGAACCAGAAGAAGTGCCAATGCTTGAAGCGGATGAGTCAATAATACCTGATGACACGGCTGCTTTTATTGAAGAAGTAAGTGTCACCCACAGTGAGGATGTAGTTGAAAATGAAGCATCGCCGCTCCCACTAATACCAGTAAAGCAACCCAAAGCACTAAAGCAAAAGAAACCTAAGTCAATTAAATTAACAGCTAATAAAGTGCGGGGGCAATTGCCAATTGGTATCGCATTAGAAGGAAATACGCTTATTTTTAGTGAAATTCAGCGGATCAAAAACGGTTTTCGTGCGCGCCGACTCGTGATTAAGGAACTAGCGGATATAAAATTTCCCATTGAAGAGGGGAAAGCGGACGCATTTACAGAAGTGTTGCGTGAAGTCGTGCAACAGGAGCGGTGGAAACGGCGCAAAGTGGTGGTATCTGCACCCGCAGAATACGTCATGTTACGACACATTACCGTGCCGCCGATGGCAAAAAAAGTGTTACACGTGGCCATCACGGCGGAAGTGGAGAATAATGTGTCATTTCCATTTGAACATCCGAAATATGATTATGTCATTTTGGAAGATAGTTGCATTGCGGAACCTGGGGAAGACAACCTCAATGTGATTGTCGTCGCCGCCCCAAGTCTTGATTTGGAGCGATACGTGAATTGTATGCGCCAAGCAGGGCTCGTGCCGATTCGCTTAGAACCTGGCATGCTGGGTATGCAACGAATGGTTGTCACGAGTGGCGAAGTGATTGCGAAAAAACAATTGTATGTCGTGCTGCATCTGCGTTACAACGGGGCGGAACTCGGCTTTTTTGAAGGGGAGAATCTGCTTTTTATGCGTCATATGGAACAAAAACCTGCGGATTATCCGCGGCAATCGTTTGCTTTTTACGCGCCAGATAATGAGCCGGAAACAGTGCCGCAAGCGGAGGGGCAGGCACCCCATCAAAGCACCTTGCCAGGGATCACCGAGGAATTTGACGTATCTTCTTATGCCGCGGATTTGGGCTATGAAATCGATCGGTCGCTGAATTTTGTCCATTATAATTTGATTAAAAATGACACTACGGTGCCGCTACTGTACTTGATTAGTGCGATGCTAGAGATAGATCCGATTGTGACGGCGTTGCAGGATCGTTTGGAGCAAGAGGTACGGGTGATTGAATCGCAGTTGTTATTTGAGCGTCCGGAACGCGAGGCGAATCCTGATGCGACGCCATGGACGGTGGAGAGTGCGCGTTTTGCGGCGACGGCGCTAGGAATGTCTTTGCCGGAGGTGAGTGGGTGAAAATCAACCTATTGCCACCGCCACCGCCGAAGGTCAGACGGTATTTTCTCATCTATTGGATTGTGATCGCTTTGCTGGTATTGTGGATCTTGCAGGGAGCGGTCAGTTTTTACCTTGACAAAACCGCGATCACATCTAAGCAAAATGTGATTCAATACACGAACCTGACGATTGCGCAGATGCAAACGAAAATTAATAAGTTGCAAGTGGTCGCAGATAAGTATAATCAGTCTCAACAGATGTTACAGCTACGAAATCAATTGCCAAAGCCGATCGAAGCGATTCGGAATTTGTATACGTTATTGCCGCGAGATGGATCGTATGCTGCGATCAACTATTCGGCAGGGCAGATCAGCACCTCGGTGAATCTTAGTTCGTATTATGAGGCAGCTGCATTTATCGTCAGTTTGTATAATGATCCGGTATTTACGAATGTGTCTGTCACGACTATTTCTTCAAGCACAACGTCCGGGCAATCACCTTCTAGTCAGGTGGCCGTGTCTGCCAGTGCGCAGGGCGTGGAGCCTAACCTTGCAGCCATGATCGCGCAAATTGCTCATTCGGTTGGGGGCAAAGGCAAAACGAGCGCATTAACACCTTCAGAACAATCGACGCTTGAAGCGTTGTCGATGCTGGCAAAGCAAAATAATTCCACGTTACTTGGTTCCTCTGCAGGGGGCAATGTGACCGTACCTTTTACCGTGATGATTGCGCCGAGCTTTGCGGGTTAATTGAGATGGCCTGATCAACTTATTAGGAGATTTTGATCTTGAATAACTGGAGAACGATCACCATTAGAAATGCGATGCAAATACTAGTTATTCTACTGCTCTTGGTGGCAGCTGGGTTGCTTACGTGGTTGAGCATGAATCAGTCCAGTCAATTGAATCAAGTGACACAAAATTATAATAATACACAATTGCAGTTGTTGACGGTGCAAGGACAATTGGCTAAATTGTCCAAAGAAACAACTAATAATCGTTCTCAGTCGTCATCGTCGACGAATCTGCTAGCGAAGCAATTGCCTTCTTCGATTGGCATCACGGACAGTCTGGTGCAGGTGACCAAGGTGGCGGTGGCAGACCATGTAAATATGCAGTCATTTACCTTTAGCAATGCGAATGTGACACCCTCTGCTACTGCAAAGCCGTCTAGTAATGCCACGAGTGGCACGTTGACGTTGTCGTCATTGCCTTATGTCACGGTGACGTTGTCGGTTACAGGCACGCCATCGCAGATTCAAAAATTTATTACTGATCTGGAGCATCAACGTCAGCTCACCTCTGTGCAGTCATTCTCATTGAATAATGGTACGTCAGGATCTGCTTCCACTTCGATAAGCCTGTGGATGTATTATCAATAATTAGATAATGAGTGAGATAAAATGCTGAAATTTTTTCGCAAGCGTTACCAGCAATTATATCGTTTGACAAACAATCAGCATGGGTTTTCACTGGTCGAAGTATTGGCGGCAGTGATCATTTTAAGTATGATTTCTATCGCCTTTGCGAGGTTTTCGATTGTGTCTTTGCAGGCTGTTAATTTTAACAAGCAGCGACAAGAGGCATTTCAATTGGCGAGGCAAGAGGCGATGGCCGTGTCTAACAACGATTCGTCGTTGGCACCGCCAAGTCCTGATTCCATCAACGGTGTGAATTACACGGTGACTGCTAATCCACCGACTGTGTCCCCTGCGGATTCTAACCTCGAAGCAAATTTGATTACCGTGACTTGGCCTAGTGATAATGGAGTGGGCACTAACAATGTGGCATTAACGGTGTACACTTCGAAAGGAGGAACTTCTCCTGGTTCATTTGCGGTTGGCAGTAACTCAACACTGAGTGCAAAAACTATTTATGTGAACGGTGATTTGGGCGTATCCTCAAGTTCGGTGACTGTGAATTATATTTTGCTTAATTCCCCCTTCCCTTCATGGGCGTCCCCAGCTGTTTATACGACTGGGACAGTGACAGGATTGCCAACTGGAAGTTATCAGGTGAACCCTAGCCTTGTTGCGCAAAATATGACTTGGACAGCGCCTGCTGATCCCTACTCAGCTGACTATCAAAATGCAGTGAATGGCGTTACCTCTCAAGGTGTGGCTGGGCAGACGCTGCCGTTGAACTCGTTAAATGGTAAGAATGCCTACACTTCGGATTGGTATTTGGGCGATGTAAACGCAACTGGTAACGTGACGCTAAGTTCCGGCAATTTTATAGTCGATGGCAATGTGACGGTCCAGTCTGGCGACACACTGGAGGTCAGCAGTGGCAATTTGTTAATTGGCGGATCGCTGACGATAGATAGTGGGGCACAAGTGGTTGTCGATTCCGGCACCCTTTGTGTTGAGGGGGCAGCGACGATTAATAATGGCACCTTGACTGTTAGTAGTGGAAATGCATTTGTCGGGGGCGATCTGTCTTCTACTGCGTCCACCATTACGGTTAGCAGCCAGAGTCTTATGGTGGGTGGGGCGTATTCACAGAGCGGCGGAACAACCAACATCAGCAGTAACCAATTGTATGTCAATACGACAAACTCATCCTCGGCACATTTTTCCCTAAGTAATGGTGGTTCAATCAACCTTTCATCTGGTAATATGTATTCAGATGCACCAGTGGTATTAAATAATGGTACGGTGGCACTTTCATCTGGGAATATATACATAAACTAAACATAGTGAGTGACCTATAGATTTGGGGGGTGCGGGTCATGACAAAAAAGATCACTGATAATGTGGATCGAGAAGCCGGATTAACTCTGGTGGAACTGTTGGTATCGCTGGTCGTGGGCGCGATGGTATTGTCTGCGCTTGTCATGGTCTCCTTCAATGTCTTTCACGTTTTTGATACGACGAAAAGCGAGGCACTCGCCAATACGGATAATTATAGCTTGACCACTTTATTGCATGAAGTGGCACAGGATGCGACAAGTGTATCTAGTGTATCGTCGCCTCAGGGAACTAGTGCCGTGCAATTTGCGATGGGGAGTATTCCGGCTGTATTGCCCACAAGCTTTAAGGGGGTAACTAGCGTGACGCTGACTTGGAATGGTAGTCAGTTGCTCGCAGCAGCCACAGGAGTGACACCAACAGTAGTGTATAGCAGTCAAAATAATGCTGCTTTTTCCTTGAAATATGACGCGAGTAATTTGTTTGAGTTGGTTCCACCGACACAAACCAGTCAATCTATCTATTTTCATGTGAATACGACTAATCCTATAGCGGCATCGTTTTCAAAAAGTTTTTCCGGGCTTACGTTGGGCACTGCATCAAGTCAGATGGTGCCCGGAAAGACTTATACACTATCTGGGAATTTGTCTACCACGGGTGGGTCTGGTAGCAAGGGAATAAAAGGTGTCTCAATTTCTATCAGTTCAAGCGCTGGTGGTAGCGCGATGACGGCCATAACGGATCAAAGTGGTTATTATTCAGTGTCATATTCTGTGCCTGCTGGAGCGAGTACTGGGCTTATTACCTTCACTGCTACGGGAGATGGCGCGACAGCTACGGCAACGGCGACGATTGGTACTTATTCTATCAGTGCGCTTGCGGCCAGCCCTTCCACTGTCACTGCTGGGGGTACCGCTACCGTGAGTGGTAAGGTGCTTTTTAATCAGACGGCTGTTAGTGGGGAAGGTGTTGTTTTGTCTGTTCAGGGGGGAGGAAGTCTCTCATCCTCCACGGTGACAACAGATGCAAATGGAAACTTTACCGCGACTTATACGGCACCCACAGGTCCTGCCAGTGTGACGATCACTGCAGCGGATCCAACTTTGGGAGTAACGGGAACGGTTGCGGTAAGCGTGGTAATGCCGCCTAGCATGACCCTCAGCGCGACGCCAACTCCAGTGGCGACAGGTCAATCGGTGACGATTTCTGGGCAGGTCATGATCAATAACGTAGGTGCACCCAATCAAACGATAACGTTGTCAGACAACAGTGCCGGTGGCAGTTTTACGTCTGTGACGATCGATTCCAGTGGTAACTATACTGCAACCTATACTGCGCCGAGCAGTGCATCCAGTGTGACCATCACGGCCACTGATGCAGCGCTCAACTTGACAAAAACTGCACAGGTCAGTGTGGAAACACCAGTTATTACGATTACGGCGAGTCCCACTACTGTGAATTCAGGTGGCAAAGTGACCATCACGGGAACCGTGACATTAGGAGGGACTGGACTTGCATCCCAACCCGTGACCTTGTCGGATAACAATGCCGGTGGCAGTTTTTCGTCCACAACGGTGACGACAGATGCAAATGGCAACTTTACAGCGACGTATACTGCACCCATCGGTGTATCTAGTGTGACGCTCACTGCTTCGGCGCTCGGTACGTCAAGCACCGTTCAGGTAAGCATTGAAACACCGAGCATGACCCTCAACGCGACGCCAACTCCAGTAGCGACAGGGCAGACGGTGGCGATTTCTGGGCAGGTTCTGATCAACAATGCAGGTGCACCCAATCAGACGGTGACGTTATCAGACAATAATGCTGGTGGCAGCTTTACGCCAGTGACGATCGATTCCAGTGGTAAGTTCACAGCGACATATACTACACCAAGCAGTGCGTCTAGTGTGACCATCACTGCCACTGATGCAGCACTCAACTTGACAAAAACTGCACAGGTCAGTGTTGAAACACCAGCTATTACGATTACGGCGAATCCTACTACCGTGAATTCAGGTGGCAAAGTAACCATCAAGGGAACCGTGATGTTAGGTGGCAATGTATTTGCTAATCAACCAGTTACTTTGTCGGATAACAACGCAGGTGGCAGTTTTACGCCCACAACGGTGACGACAGATACAAATGGCAATTTTACAACGACGTATACTGCCGCCACACCTTCCTTGCCAAATGTCGAGTGGTTGGGGAATAGCAGCAATCCTACTATCGTCATCAATGATGTGGGTTTTGGAAGTACACCGCCAACTGATATTCCTGCTTATAATACGGATGGGAATTACGTCGGTGTCACTGATACTACTGGTAACTGGAATATGGGGATGACCGGGAACTATGTGGCTGAAGATATTCTAGCATGGTCAGATAATCAGATAGTTGTGCAACCAACTAGCCAAACATCTGATCAGGGTGGTGGCTCGAAGCATGGTTATGGCTATGGTTATGGAAATGGTGGTGGAAATCAAGGCTGGTACAATCAAAATGGCTGGTCTTTCAATCAAGGAGATAAAGTGCAAATTACGGTTCAAAATGCGTTGGGTCAATCTATTACGATACCAACTACTGTGAACTATCAGTCCGACAATGTGACCGGTACGGCGACCCTTACCGCGACAAGTGATGGTGCCAGTGCTAGTACCAACCTGACTGTGAATATGGGATACAGCCTGCCAGTTACACAAAATACTTTGCAAATTAGCAATGTATCGTGGAATTTTCACGGGAACAGTAGCCCCGTAATCACTATTACAGGTTCAGGATTTGGGGCACAGTCTAATTGGTGGTTGATCAAAAAGGATTTTGATGGCTCCCTTGTGATCAGTGATACCAGTGGCTCATGGGAGATGGGCAATTGGAAGGACCCAGTGATGGAGAATATTCAATCGTGGTCAGACACTCAAATCACACTTAGACCAGGTTGGGGTTATGGTAAACAATGGTGGTGGGGTGGGGGAGGAGCGAATACATTTAATTCGGGAGACAACTATACCGTCACCCTGAACGCGAATGGCAACAGTACCTCCTACACTTCAACAGTGCCTTCCCATGATCAAAATGGTGATGGCAATGGTGACGGCAATGGCAGATAATCAGGTAGGGGATCAGGGGGCAATTTTAATTAATGTCTTGTTGATCGCAATGCTGATGTCTATTTTTATGGCGGCATCGCTTGCCTTGTTAAACGCGCCTGTGAATGCTTACAACAACGGTCTCAATACGACGCAGGCTTATTACAATGCGAAGGCAGGGCTGATTGTCGGGGAAGATCAAATAGCATCCATAATTAATTCAAGTACCAGTCTGAGTGGAATAACGGGCGCTTATCCTTATACATCGCCCGCCTCGTCTCCGTCTGCGCCGTGGGCTATTAGTACATCCATTACAGGAGAAAACACCACAGTTAGTAAAGGTCCACCGCGTACTACTACTACGATACTTACCTTTACGATCACGTCCACTGGGTCAGCGGGAAATGAACAAAGTCCGCCGCTGAGCACCACCGAGACTGCGACGGTCACTTATTAACGTCAAATCACCATAGTTTGGAGGGATGACCGTGCGGTATCGTCAGTTTTTTTTCCAGGATGACGATGAGATGAAAATCTATGTTCACGAATGGTTGCCTGATCACCGTGATGCGGTCAAAGGAATGGTGCAAATTGTCCACGGCATGGGGGAGCACGCGATGCGCTATCAGCACTTCGCGAAGGTACTCACGGACAACGGCTACGCGACGTATGCGCTTGATCATCGCGGACATGGACTGACAGGAAAGTCCACCAACACGCTTGGTTATCTTGGATCTGACGGATTTCACCGTTTAGTGGAAAATGTCGATGTGCTGTTCACACAAATGCAAGCAGCGTTTCCTGAAATTCCGATGTATCTTTTTGGGCACAGCATGGGTTCATTTGTGGCTCAGCGCTATTTGCAGGTGCATGGTGAACGGATCAACGGCGTCATCCTGAGTGGATCGAACGGTAAACTAAGTCCGATGGTGAATTTCGGTATAATTCTTGCCAAACGTATCGCAAAAAGACGTGGCGAAACATTTCAAAGCAAAATTCTCGACCAGTTGAGTTTTGGCAGCTACAATAAGAAATTTCAACCGAATCGGACAGGGTTTGACTGGCTCAGCAGAGAAGCGTCAGAAGTCGACAAATACATACAAGACCCGCTGTGTGGGGCGGTGTTGGCGGCAGGGTCATTTCGCGATTTTCTGCAAGGATTAAAAGAAATTCAAAAACCGTCCTCGCTTCGTGCCATTCCCAAGCAACTGCCGATTTACATTCTGTCGGGAGACCAAGATCCGGTGGGCGAATTTGGACAAGGCGTGGTGGCATTGGTCAACCTTTATAAAAAATATTCAATCGAACATGTGGAGTATAAATTATACAAAGAATCTAGGCATGAAATCTTAAATGAAACGGTTCACGAACAAGTAAAGCAAGACGTCATTTTGTGGCTAAATCAACGCTGATGCGTGTTTTTCCATTTCCGCCCATTGCCTTTCAGAAGATCGACGGCTATACTTCGTGTTAGTTTTAAGACAGTAGGCGCTGTCTGATGCTTTGCCCCTTTTCCGTATTGCTCAAATACGTGAAAAGAGGTGGTTGAGTGCGGAAGTTCCGCCGAATAAGGTATGGGTTGCCTTTGTTAAGCGCAGCAATCGTATCGCTTGCACTAACGACAGGGATGAGCTCATACAAGTCCGTTGCGGTGACTGTAGACGGCCATACGGTTCATAAAGGCACGTTTGCCGGTGAAACGGTGGGGAAATTTTTACGTCAGATTGGCATCCGTACAACGGGCTATGATTTGGTTGAACCAGACAGAGGCACGCAACTAGAAAGCAATTTGCATATTTTTATCAAAAGAGCAAAAACAGTCTGGGTTGTCAACGGTGCCAAGGCTCCCCGTGAGGTTCATTCACTGAAGCTTACGGTTGGGGAGTTGTTAAGCACACTTGGCATCCGTGTGCGGGCACAGGATTCCTTGAATCACCCGCTTAC
>JAJZCJ010000067.1 GCA_021846145.1 Bacillota bacterium | reverse complement strand
ATTACATACGCAACCTCAACCCAGATTGCGATCCCGTGTTTTTAACTCACTGACAGGAGAATATTTTTGGTTGTACCTATTGTTGGTACCCTCCATTTTGATACTGATCGGAGTAGTTATTATTCCTATTCTTTTTGCATTTCGCATGAGTTTGGGAAATACTAACATCGTTATCTTGGGGGGCAAGGGGACGATCACCAATTCATGGGTTGGACTTCAAAATTATTTTTCATTGTTTCAAAACTCACTATTTTGGCAGTCTTTTCGAGAAACACTTTATTATTGGTTGGTGTCAATCATTATCGAATTGATCGCTGGAATTGGTATGGCCGTGTTATTGAATCAAGAGTTTTTTGGCAGACGAATATTTCGTGTTATTGTATTCATCCCATGGGCTATTCCAACGGTGGTGAACGCCATGTTGTGGGGAATGATTTTTGATGGTGACAATTATGGTGCATTGAATGATGTGTTGCTGCGCTTGCATCTGATTCAAACACCTATCGTATGGTTAAATCCGGCTCCTATTCTTTCTCAAATTCCTTGGCTATCCAATGTCCTGTCTTGGCTTGGTTCCAATCAGGCGATTAACGCCATGATTGTTGGCGATGAATGGAAAACGCTCCCTATTGTTGCTATTCTAGTTCTAGCTGGATTACAAACCATTCCCCATGAGTATTACGAAGCTGCTCGTGTGGAGGGGGCATCGGCATGGACACAATTCAAGAACATCACGCTGCCGCTTGTTGCTCCGATTTTGACGGTGGTATTAATTCTGCGTACGATGCAACTATTAAGAGCGTTTACCTTGATATTTACGCTTGAACAATTCGGATTACCTATTTTATCCATACAAGCATACCAACAAGCATTTCAGTTTGGTTCATTTGGAACAGGATCTGCTATTGCATTTCTTATCGCGCTTTTGTCGATCATTATTGCATTCTTCTATATCACACGTCTTTATCGGGAGGAACTTTGATGAATAATTCGTCGATTGCGAAAAATTCTAAACGAAAATACAGTTGGAAAAGAATAGGGATTTATTCTCTCGTTTTAATTGTTTTATTGTGGACGGTGAGTCCACTGTACTTTTTGATTATTACAAGCCTCAAGCAATATGTAGGCACCATTACATTTCCATTACCTTGGGTACCAAGACCTTTTACTTGGAATAACTACGCAATCATGTTTACCCAGTACTCACAAGGAAGTATCAGTTATCGGTTTTTGCATGCGCTTCGAAATTCAGTAATAGCATCAGGAATCACCACTATTGTAAATTTAATATTCGGATCTGCTGCTGCATATGTGTTGTCTAGGGCAAAAATACGCGGCAAAAATTTGATTACGATGATGTTCCTTGCCTCGAATTTGATGCCTACAGTAGCATTGATTATTCCTTTTTACGTACTCACAGTGACATATTTAAGTTGGTTAAATCTTTATGACACTAATACATTACTTATTATCGTGTATACATCGTTCTCTTTAGGTTTGGTGATATGGATTATGAGAAGCTATTTTGATTCCATCCCACTAGACTTGGAAGAAGCGGCTAGGGTAGACGGAGCTTCACGGATCGTAGCTTTGACACGGATCATATTGCCATTAACAGCACCAGGATTGCTAGCGACTGGGTTGTTGACATTTTTAACAGCGTGGGATAATTTTGTACTTCCCCTCGTGTTGGGGCCTGATGCGAGTGCTTATAATCTCCCGTTCTTTATCTACTCATTGAATGGTCAGTACTTGCATCTTAATAACGAGATCGCAGCAGGAGGGGTGCTTTCTGCAATCCCACCTGTATTAATCGTTTTATTTTTTGGTAAATATATTGTCAGCGGGTTAACTGCAGGTAGTGTGAAAGGCTAAACATAATAGCTTCCATAGCTGCTTTTTTAGTGAAGGGAGCTTTTTATGTTTCTTGTTGATTGATACGAGCCAAATCAAGTAGGGACTCTGCATTGTCCGCCAGATGTACTGCCATTTGCGTAACGGTTTGGATTGCCTGTAGTTGTTCTTGAGCCGCAGCATGGACGATGGATGAACTTTTGGAGAAATCCTGAATGCTTTGTGTCACGGTTTGAATGCTTTTTTGAATCGCATCAGTCGATTGGCGAGTAGTTTCTGCAAGCGCTTGAATTTCCTGTGCCACTACTCCAAAAGCGCGCCCTGCATCTCCTGCTCGTGATGCTTCAATTCTAGCATTAAGACCAATAAGTTTCGTTTGCGAGGAAACTTGTTGAACAAGTTTGGAAACTTCGTTAATCTGATCAATCTCTCTACGAAATCCTTCTGCCTGTTCTTGCATGTGGCTGACTAGTCGAGAAACTTCATTAGATGTGGATACTAACTGTTCCGCTGTCGCAGATAATTGTTCGGAAGATGCTGATACTTGTTCTGCATCTTGTTGTAATTCGGTTTGCTTTTTTTGAGTAACGGCAGTGGAGATGCAACCGACTACTTTCCCGTCTACGATAATCGGTAGCCCAATTGCTACAGTGGGTACGCCAAATACTTCTTTTGGAACGAATAGTACCTGGCGTTTGCCAGATGTAATCGCTTGGTGAGTAATACTGCCAGGCTTTATAGCGTCACCAACTTGAATTCCTAAACTAAATGTTTTGCCAGGAACATACGCGAGGAATTTTTCCGTGTCAGAAACACCAATGGTGGTATCATCAAGATACAGAGTATTCCAATAATTAGAGATTTCGATGAAATATTGAAGAATACTTGCATCCACTTGAACGTTTCCTCCATGTTTTCGACAATTTTATTGATATTTATGAAAAAAATCATACGTTATAAAATGCAAGTTTACAAGAACAAAATGCTAATGAACATCATGGCTTGACTACGGATCGGCCTGTCTTGTAAAATGCTGTTGCGAGTGATAATTGTAGCAGAGTCTGAATTATCAGCACCGAAGGAGCAACTTTTCTGCTTGAAAAGGAATCTCTCAGGTACCATGACTACAATTTGACGCACCTCTGGAGAGAGCAATCACGCCACCAACGGGGATTTCCATTGGCTTCAAAAATGGATAAACTCTCTGTCCTTTTTAATACAGCTCAAGAGGTGATTGCCATGATTTTGGTACTTTTAAGTATATTCGGTAGTATTGCATTTGCAGCAAGTGGAGCGATCGTTGCGATTCAACAAAAATATGATTTATTTGGTATTTTTATATTAGGTATTGCTACTTCATTTGCAGGTGGTTTGATACGCAATCTTTTAATCGGGATACAAGTAACGATGATATGGCATCAATCCACTTTATTTTTTGCAGCAATAGCCACAATTATTGTGGTTATACTTACGCCTGGATACTGGATAAAAAAAGGGGCTAAGTGGATCGCCATATTGGATGCGATTGGATTATCGACATTTTCCGTCCAAGGGGCGCTTTTGGCAAACCGTGTGCACGCAACACTGATTCTCATCGTTGTTGCAGCACTGTTTACAGGCATCGGTGGAGGAGTTTTGCGAGATTTATTAGCTCAACGTCAGCCAATTGTATTCCAAAGAGAGATCTATGCGCTTTGGACCATTTTAGTTGGCATCGTAATTGGAATGCATTGGGTACAACCACAAAGCGAGTGGCAAATATATAGTCTTATTATCTTGACATTTATATTACGGATGACTTCAGTAAAATTACATTTGAAATTGCCTAGTATCAAGATCAATCATTCACTCTAATAGTGTGACGGAAACCTGAAAGTTAATCATCACGTGATAGACGAGTTCCAGAATTTTGTAGAGGAGCAAGTCTGGAACTTTGTGGATTTTCAAACGAGTCCTCAAGCAAACCCTTGGGGACTCATATAGTTTGGTTGATCTGGATATTATTGTCAACGGGTGCATGATGGAGTCACAAATGATAAGCCATCACTTAATACAAGGTTTTTAAAGCCTCGGCCGTAAACGGGACTAACTCGTCCGTTCGACCATCGCGAATCTTGTTAACCCAAGTAGGATCAATCAGCAATGCACGGCCAATTGCCACCAAATCGAATTCTCCCCGCTCAAGTCGATCGATCAATCCATCAATCTGGGTATTTGCAGCTCCTTTTCCTTCAGTAAATAATGTCATAAAGTCTTCGTCAAGCCCCACAGATCCTACCGTAATTGTCGGCTTCCCTGTCAACTTTTTAGTCCATCCGGCAAGATTGAGATCAGATCCCTCAAACTCCGGTTCCCAAAAACGACGAGTTGAGCAGTGAAATACATCAACACCTGCATCGACCAAGGGGGCTAAAAAAAGCTCGAGTTCGGCTGGAGATTGCGCTAACTTTGACGTATAGGAATTGGACTTCCATTGTGAGAAGCGGAACACAATCGGGAATTCCGGGCCGACTGCTTGGCGGCAAGCTTGCACAACTTCGGTCGCAAAGTGTGTTCGCTTCATCATGTCACCACCATAATGATCGGTGCGCGAATTGGTTTTCTCCCAGAAAAACTGGTCAATTAAATAGCCATGCGCACCATGGAGCTCCATGCCATCAAACCCAAGTCGTTTGGCTTCAGATGCAGCTTGTGCAAAGGCTGCTACAATCGAGGTAATTTCCGTTTGCGAATAGTCATTGACATGTCCCTGTGTACCCATGTGCCAAATTTGAGGAATAATATGTCCTCCCGCTTCGTGCACTGCTTCTGCCACATGCGCCCAACCAGTTAAAGACTCTTCGCCATAAAAATGGGGAACATTGGGTTGATTCGACGCATCCGGGTGACGGATTATTGTCCCTTCAGTAATGATGAGCCCAACCGCATTCTCCGCTCTCCGGCGATAGTAGTCAGCGACATTCAAACCGGGTACACCATTCGGCGAAAATTGTCGCGTCATAGGTGCCATTAAAATTCGATTGGGCAACGTCATTTTCCCAATCGAGAAAGGGGTAAACAAAGCATGAACTGATTTCAATGTATTCATCATGACCTCCAAAATGTTAGCATCAAGTGGAACGTTATATGTCACCAGTCTTGACTTGGATATCGAATTGTAATGAGTTGCTGGTGAAGCTCACTTTAGTATCAAATTTTCTTGATCTGTTTATGAACACATCATATTAGTTTTTGACCGTACAGTCAATAATAGGGCGATGGCTGGTAGATGCAATTGTGTTAACCCGACTTTCGATTTTCCAGTCGGTTTTGAACCGATTTTCTCGATTTTCAGGCTCTAAAACCCTTGGTTTATAAGGTGATAACCTGTCCGTTTTGTAATTGTAGTGACGTAATTTTACTTCAAGTTACAAAGCGGTTGACCCATTCCCCCATTTCTGTCATACTTCCTTTATGTTCATTCGCGAGAGCCATACGAAAAACAAAAAAACCGGGGTTTCCTACACCTCTTATAAATTGGTCGAATCCTACCGAACGGATCAAGGCCCTCGTCAACGGGTGTTACTCACGTTGCCGGAGTTGTCGTTGCCAAAATCGGAGTGGCGTAAGCTGGCGATAGCGCTTGAGGCACGCATTGGCGGTCAAGTGTCCCTGTTTGAGGAAGAACCCCAGATTGCCCTGGCGACCGAACAGGCGATGTTGATCTTTGATTTTCACCAACTTCGAAAGCGCGAACGCGCAGAACGTCCTTCTACGAAGGAATGGACGACTGTCTCATATTGCCATGACCGTAGAACGACTGATTACGGCGGCTGTTGTCACAACGGGTGAAAAGAATGATGGTAAGCAACTACAGACACTGATTGAAAAAAGTAAGGTAGCTGGTGTAGAGGTCAAGACGGTTATCGGAGATGCTGCCTACTCGGAAAAAGACAATATAAGGTATACCAACGGCAATGACATTGAATTGGTCGCCAAATTAAATCCAATGATCACGCAAGGCGGACGCAAGAAAGAAGATGAATTTCAGTTCAATAAGGATGCTGGTATGTACGTTTGCAAAGCTGGACATATGGCGATTCGTAAAGCGCGCCAAGGAAAGAAAGGCATCGGTGAAAACCAAAACAATACATATTACTTTGATGTAGAGAAGTGCAAAAGATGCGCGTTGAAAGACGGTTGCTACACAGAAGGAGCGAAAAGCAAAACGTACTCGGTGACGATTAAATCGGGCGAACACTTAGAACAGATGGCGTTTCAGGAAAGTGAGTACTTTAAGGAAAAAGCGAAGGAACGCTATAAAATTGAAGCGAAGAACAGCGAACTGAAGCAACGACACGGGTATGACGTAGCGTCATCTTCGGGTCTTGTTGGCATGGAGTTACAAGGTGCCATGGCTATATTCACCGTTAATTTAAAGAGAATATTGAAACTGATCAAATAAGAAACCCTCGTTACCTGCCTACTTTGGTAGAAAAAAGACGACCCGCACTCCAAAAAACTTGGAATGGGGTCGTCTTTTTCTCACCTTGGGTAACAGTTCTTGTGAAGCCACTGGTTTTTCAGTGGCCTCCACAGAACCCTACCCAATTTTCATGTGTGATGTGAAATGGTGCGGTCACG
Source organism: Bacillota bacterium (assembly GCA_021846145.1). The sequence goes on along the minus strand of JAJZCJ010000067.1, from coordinate 5,937 downwards.
ACAGCAGAGGGAACCCGACGTGGAAAGTGGATGCAGATGGTAAACGGATATTACTTGACGAAGTGCCCGATGTGGCACCGCTTTATAAAGATGGGCCGAGCGATAAGGCCACGATGGAGAGGCAGCCATGATCCATTATTGGCAAACGTCGAGCGCAATTCGAGATGTTGTGTACATACCGAAGTACTATAATCCAGCGCTCTCTGCGAAACAGTCCGTATTGGTGAATACACATCATTGCCAGACCATTGGTGCCATGGTGGAGTCGGGCCTTTTGTCTGTTGAAACAGGACACGAAATCGGCAAAGCGGCATACGGAACAGGTGATATTCCATTCGTTCGTACTAGCGATATTGCCAATTGGGAAATTAAAAGTACCCCGAAGCAAGGTGTGTCTAGGGATATCTACGAAGCATACGCCCTCAACCAAGATGTGCAAGTGGGCGGTATTTTATTTGTTCGCGACGGTACCTATCTGATCGGAAACAACTGTTTTATCACGGCTATTGACAAGGAAATACTGTACCAATCGCATGTACTGAAACTGCGTGTACACATCAAAGAGACCATTTCGCCGAGTTTACTGTTCTTGGCTATGAACAACCCGTGGGTGCAGCAACAGATTCGCTCAGTGCAGTTCACCGCAGACATTATCGATACTGTTGGCGAACGTTTTTTTGAGGTGGTTCTGCCCATTCCGAAATCGTTTGAGCTTCGCAAAGCAATTTCGGACGCGGTTCGCGGAGTGGTACAATCCCGTGTACAGGCGCGCGAAACAATCACAAAGCTATCAAGGGAAATTGCTCCTGATTCATGATAGGCAGAGCAGAACCAAGCAATCCGCTGTGAATGCTCTCCCAAAGCGACTCTAAATTCCGATCCACCATCGAATCACAAATCCATTATTGTCGCTTTAGTGTGGACAAAAGGGTAAGGTCGTTGGAATGATCGCTAATGGAATCTAACGATCATTACGTATCAAAACATACTATTGGATCTTTTTCCTTCCGGCGTCAGAACCTCTCCTGTAAAGTGTTGGTATATTCTAAGTTCGTTCCATATATATACATAGAGACGGCCAGTTCCATTAAAATCTATTTAGGAGGGTGATGAATGATGAACAACATAAACATTGGAAAAGAGAAAAGCGCTGTTCGTAATGTATATCAGGCGATTGCAAAGGAATACGATGAACGGATTCCCGGTTCTACTGCCAATGACGACAGGTTTACTGAAACTGAGCTTTTCTTTATACTCGACGGGATTACCTCTAAAGATCGTGTACTGGATATAGGAAGTGGAACCGGTCGTTTTACCATTCCTCTTGCCGAGCAGGCAGTATCAGTCACCGCTTTAGACCTATCTCCCGCAATGCTTGAAGTTGCAAAACGTAAGGCTGAGGACAAAGGACTTACGATACAATTCCGAGAAGGCGATATGACAGCGTTACCTTTCCCCGATAACAGCTTTGATGTAGTAACCTGCATGCTGGCGATGATGCATATACCTGTGGAAGAACGCCTAAGTGTATTTAAAGAGGTTACTCGCGTGCTTGCTCCCGGTGGGCGATTCCTATTTGGAGTTAAGAACAAAATATTCGAAAAGATAACATCTGTAGATCGCTTTGCCAGCATCGATAGAACAGATGTTGTAAAAGAAGAGTTGATTTTTACAACTACTCGTAATAATCAAGATCTCACGGCGCCTTGGCATAGTTTTTCTCCCAAAGACATCAACCGACTTTGTGCTTTGACTGGCCTTAAACTGGTCGAGTTGCGTGGTAATACACCATTCGGCGCATGGCTTTCGGATCAAATTTTAAATGATGAACGGATTTATGACGTGGTTCGCTCATTGGAGAATATCCTTGGAGGAACATCACCGTTCAATTATCTTGGATACCATTTATTAGTAGAGGCAGTAAAACCACTAGCGGATGTTAGCTCAAATTGGACGGTTGATTGACATGGTTCGTCTCCGTCAGAACGGTTTATTATTATTATCTGTTTGTTTGATTGCTTCGTCTTACATATTTACGCAACTTTCCCTGAACAACCTTTCTCCGATTACCATTGCGGCGCTTCGTGTCACCATTGTTACACCGATCTTTGGTTTGTTAATGCTGATCAGAAAAACCCGAGGGCCGCAACTACGGCTCTCGGGACTGCTATTATTTTCCGTTACACTGGTTATCCTTCCACAAATCCTTATCGCGATAGGGGTTAGTCGGATTAATGCTGTATCTTCCTCTTTTATTGAGGCGAGTGAACCTCTACTAACGGTGGTGTTAGGGGCAATCATTCTTCGTGAACGATTTAAGGTTCAACACGCTGTCGGTCTCATTCTGGCTATAATTGGTACTGTTGTAATTGCAACGAAAGGTTTTACCATCGGTTTGGGACAGTCGAGTTTAATCGGCGTTCTCGCTGTCGCTGGTTCCGCTAGCAGTTTAGCAATCTCCAACATTGTTGGAAAACGGTTATTAGACGACATTGCTCCTGACCGTCTATTGACAACATCTATGGCAGTGGGTGCTCTTTGTTTGTTGCCAATTGCGATCACGCTCCACCCGATGCAGATTATTCTAGCATTTACTTCCCCTCATGTACTCTTTGCGTTACTTGGTCTGAGTCTTTTAGCAACTGGCGGTGGCTATACGTTGTATTTCTATGCTTTAAAGACATTGTCAGCTTCTCGGGTCTCTTCGTTTCTTTACGCTATTCCTGTTTTTACAGCGGTCGAAGCGCTTTTCCTGCTTGGAGACGCCATTCCAGTCTCGGTGATATGGGGCGGATTATTAATAATGTCTGGCGTGTTAATGATGCAAATTCGACTTCTCAACCATTCTAAAGAAGTCGAAGCAAACGAAACACATACTCTTACGGGAGAGGAATGATGATAGGGTTCCCGCCAACATGTTAACGAAATTTTACTCAAAGATATCCGTTCAAATCGTCACCCATCTGGATACAATCCAGACGTTTGTTGGCCACCTCAAAATATTTCGATGAGGTCTCAAATCCAATCCACCGGCGATTGCTGATTGTCGCTGCAACGGCAGTGGTGCCGGATCCCATACAACTATCCAGCACCGTCAAAACCGATAACAGTGACGATCACCGATCCGAGTATTCTCGCCGATGCGGTACTCTACAAATTAACTGCTGATGGTGAACTTGTACCGATGAAGGCGACGGTCAGCGCGGGGAAAGCGGTCGTATCATTTACATCTGATCCTGACTTCGTGGCATTGAACGTGGAGATAGGCCAGCGCGTCATCACAATGGCAGGGCAAGCGCAAATTATCCCAGCACCTTCTTTACAAACTTGTGTATTAGCCGTATAGTACACATATTGTGTATGAATTAATTAGTACATACACTTGGCGGATTTGATCATTTGGTTGATCAAGAAGGGAATGTCGGGAGATGGATGTATGAATGTGCTGTTTAACAACCGCGATCCCGTTTATCTGCAGGTTGTTCGACGTTTTAAAGAAGAGATTGCAACTGGGAAACGCGTGGCGGGCGAAGAAATTCCATCTCGCAGGGAACTGGCGGGCATGCTTCAGATTAATCCCAACACGGCACAACGGGCTTACAAGGAGATGGAGGAGCAGAACTTGATTACGACGGAAGGGAATTCTCCCAGTCGGATTACGACAGATGAACGGATATTAAGGTCGATCCGGGATGAGCTCATTTGGGAGGCCGTTTCGGATTTTATCGATCACATCAGGAACATTGAAGTGCCCGTAGATGAACTGATTGCTATCGTCAGGGCAAAATTTGAATCGGAATAGCCAACACGCATGAGCGGATAAGCAGTACATACAACGCGCGAAGGAGGAAGTTCACCGTATGATTGAAGTCATGCAAATCAGTAAGAAATATGGCCGGAAAAGAGTGCTGGATGAGGTCTCGTTCACGGCAGAAAAAGGAAAAATCACTTGCTTGGTAGGCATCAATGGAGTCGGCAAATCGACCATCATGAAAGCCATCATGGGACTCACACCGCTCTCCGGCGGCCGCATTCAGATTGACGGTCAGCCAATTCATCAGAGGATATACGAAAAAATTGTCTTCATTCCCGATACGCTCACGATGCCGGCTCATATGCGCATTGTAGAAGCCATGCAATTCATGCAGGATTTCTATCCCAATTGGAATCCGCGGCGTGCGATGGAGTTGCTCTCGTTTTTCAAGCTGAAAGAACGTGATCGGTTGGCCGATCTTTCTAAAGGGAATGCCACTAAAGTGAATTTGCTGCTCGGTTTGTCCCTGAATGCGGACTACTTGCTCATGGACGAGCCGTTTTCCGGCATTGATGTCTTCAGCAGAGAGCAGATTGCAAGCGTGTTTACTAGCCATTTAATAGAAGATCGCGGTGTGCTTATCACTACACACGAAATTCATGAAATCGAACATTTGATTGATCAGGTTGTCTTGCTGGACCAGGGCCGGGTCGTGAAGACATTCGACATCGAGGAAGTGCGGTTGCAAGAAGGGAAATCCGTGCTTGATGTGATGAAAGAGGTGTATCAATGAAGCGCTTAGTGAAACTTCTCAATTGGGAAATCAATCGTTTTGCGAAATTTTTTGCTGTGTTGTGCCTTGTCACACTGTTGTCGCAGTTTATTGGATTAATTTTGTATGTACGAAATTTTATGAACCAAGTGAACGAGGTCTTGCAAATCAATGCGATGACGATGAGTGGATATATCGCTCATCATTACCTGAGTGCCAACTTTTTAGCTTATAGCGGAACTTTGTGGTTTGACGCACCCATCGGATTGGGTGTCGCAACCCTCTTGTTGTACGTTTTCCTCATCTGGTATCGGGAGTGGGGGGGGAAGGGCACGTTTATCTATCGGTTACTTATGCTTCCAACGGCAAGGATGAATGTGTATATGGCGAAGCTCGCCACGATTTTACTGTTTGTTCTAGGGTTGGTGGCGTTTCAAGCGCTGATTTTAATTCCTGAAATCCACTTTTTCAACGCGATGATCCCAAGTGGTTTGAGAATTAACATTTCACTGGATCCGATTCAGTATCAATCTACTCTGTTGACACTCCTTCTCCCACGTTACTTGGTTGAATGGTTTCTCTATTACGGGGCCGGATTAATGGTCGTCGTCGTGATATTTACGGCCATTTTAATGGAACGGAGTTTTAAGTTGAAAGGCATTGCCTTGGGCGTGTTGTATGGCATCGTAGCCGGGTTTGTCTTCTTTTTACCCGTGCTGATTTCAACGACTTGGTATCCCAATTACTTTTATCCTAGTGAAGTCGTCAAAATGGAAATCATCGTCGGCATTTTCATCATCAGCGGTTCGCTTTGGATAAGTTCTTACTTACTGCGAAAACGGATCACCCTCTGAGGTAACGATACTAGATAACAGGTTGAGGAGGCGCAACACATGAGACGTTATTGGAAATTAGCTGTACTTGTTCCATTCATTGTACTCGGAATCAGTACATATTACGTTGATGCATCTGGCTACCAACCGGATTACTTCTTAAAAACGGAGACAGGGAACGCGCAAGTAGCAGCCAACGTCCAACTGCAAGCGTATGCTAATCCGAGTAATGTATCCATTGGTACGAGGGGGAGTAAATACCCTTCTTTTTGGGCGTCTTTGGACGCAAACGACTACCGAAATTCGCTGAGAGATCTGGTGAAGGAATATCCGCAATTTATGCGAGGGAAACAGAACCCGAACGGTTTCTATGTGGACCATCGTGTGATTGGCTACGCCAATCTGGAGTCGCAGGGCAGCTTGGGGATTTCTCACGTCAATGTCTCTGTATACAGTAAGCAGCAGAAAACCAGCTTCTCCTTCACGGTTCCATTACCAAATACGACTTCGTTAAACATCGGTGTACTATTGCGAGTCATGGTTCGTGGTAAATACATGAAACTTTTCGCTTTGAATTA
>JAJZCJ010000066.1 GCA_021846145.1 Bacillota bacterium | reverse complement strand
ATGATGTAGCCCAACAAGCTAACCAACGAATCGCCAATTTGATTCGCCGTCAACTCCAAGAGTGGATGAACGGTTTGCCCAGTTATATCAAGGTCTATTTGCCCATTTCAGTGTGAGAAAGTTGAGTTTGAAATCAACGCCGTTAAAGATACAATTCTCAAAGGTTGCGGTTCTAAGGTCGGTCTTGGTCAGCTTGACATCGGTCAGTCTTGTATCAATGAACTTCGCGCCTTTCAGGGTCGAAACGTTCACGTTGGTGCGTACAAGGATGGATTTGCAAAAGCTCGCATCCGCAAGGTCAGTGGTGGAAAAGTTGCAGTCTGTCAGATTTGCGCCATCAAAATTGGCTTCACGCACCTCGCTGGCCGCAAACGAGCTGCCAGTCAAGTCGGCACCAGCAAAGTCGGCTCCGTAGAGCGCGCTCGCTTTGAATTCTCCCTTGTGAACGGTCACGCCCGCGAAGTCACTCTTTGGCAGATTGCTCGCATTGAAGTTTATTAGTACCTGGCGCTCCAGCGAGCGAGAGAGGTTGGCGACCTCTTGTACCGTTTGCTCAATGTCGCCGATGCTGTCAATGGTCATTGCAAGAGCCGTTTCATCGTCCTTGCCCTCGGCTTTGAGTTCACGGAACCGCTCCTGCAAATCGGAGAGAAGGTCAGCCTTTAGTTCGCTAACGCTTTTTATCCCATCATATGGCGCAAATACCTCGTTCAAATAGAACGTCAATTTCTCATCCATAACATCCAATCTCCTTACAATAAGGTGTCGAGCACGCGCTTCGCGTACTCCCAATTGCTTTTGTTACTGGCGTAAGTGGTCTTGCCTTTTTCGGTAATCCGAAAATACTTACGCCGTCCGCCCTGAGATCCATCGCCCCAATACCACTCAATATCACTGTCTGCCTCAAGCCGTCGGACGCTGGAGTACATCGTAGCTTCCTTCAACTCATACTCACCGCCTGAGCGCTCAGCAATCAGCTTGACAAGTTCGTAGCCATAGCGATCAGCTTCGGACAAGAGCCGCAAAATCATCGTATCGGTATGTCCTCGCAGCAGGTCGGATGTGATTTTGTTCTCGCTCATAACATCACCTCAACATCAATATCGTACATCATACTACCATGACAGTCAAGGTAGTATGTCGGTAATTTTACACTGACTATTGGTAAACATATATACTCCGTTTGTTTGGTGGAAATCAACGGAACCTATTGGACAGAATCGGAGCAGCCGTTTTTGAGCTAGAGAAAATGCCTGCTAAATAGGTCGTCGTGCGAGATGAGTGAATCGGTTACTGTTGTCCGGATTTTCTATGGGAACTGGGAGTGAAGTCAGTTGCTGTAGGGATTTGAGCAGTGAAACTGACCACGGTGGGAGCGTACTGCACTGCACTGGCAGCGCAGGGGTCAGGGGTTTAAATCCGCTATTCTCCACTGGGTACGATCATTGGTAAAATTGTAGTTTATTGAGATCGGGTGGACATTCATTTTAACCTGCGCATTGGCCAATTTCTTGGGATGATGGGGGCTGGGGTAGGAATGTAAAGTTCGTTATCCAGTGGTGTCGCGAACGATAAGGTGTTTACGTCTCCTTTCATCGCGATGGATTGGAGCCAATACGAGGAGGCACTTGATCGGGCTGCATCCAAGGTTGCAGAGTACGCTCGAAAAGGCGCTAAACGTGATGGCGTAGCCGTTTACTATAAGGACGACTGCGGACGATGGATAAAGGAATATCCTGATGGGCGACGCACGCAAGTTGTTGAATACAAAGGCAGAGACCGAGAGAAGGAAATTCCACTTGTTTGATGGTCGACTGCCTGTCCTCACGATTTTTTCCGAACCAAACGGCGCAGGGAAAAGTACCCTGCGTGAATTGTTTGCGCCTGAACAAAATTTGGGACTTCATATTGACATCGACTCAATCGCCCGTGTTAAAGGGATATCGAATATTGACGCGGGCCGAGAAACGTTGAGAATGGTGCATGAATGTATCAGGAGCGGTAGATGGACGTGTGATCTTAGATCAGATGCGCCAAGCTAAGCAACACGGATTTTCCTGCATGATTCTAAGCATAGAACGAAAGGTGGAATATCTTGTGTGAGCCAACCAACCCGCCGCGGAACAACTGGAACACTGGGAACGAATCGACGGTGTCTGCGCATTAACGGCCAGATTGATTAGATAACTATATGTTGATATAATAACGATATATTGTGATCTGGAGTGATGAAAATGCCCAACATCAGGCCAAGTTCAGATCTGAGGAACAAATACGTTGAGATTTCTAAATGGTGCCATGATTACATGGAGCCGGTTTACATCACCAAGAACGGTCAAGGAGACTTGGTGGTCATGAGTATCGAGTCCTACGAGGGGCTTGTTGGAAAATTTGAATTGCACAAGCTCCTTGATGAAGGGATCGAGGCCGTAAGACAGGGTAAGGTCAGACCGTTTCGCGATGTACTACGCGATATTGAAGAGGAATTCATGAAGTGAAGACTTATAAAGTCGTCATTTCTGAAATTGCCGAAACCGATTTGCGCGAAATTATCCAATATATCGCGTTTGAACGGCTGGAACCTTTCAATGCGAGGCATTTGCTGTCTAGAATTCAAGAAGCGATTTTGGAGTTAGTGAAAATGCCATATAGATATGCCCTCGTGCGAGATGAACGACTAGCCTCCCGGGGAATCCGGATGTTGTTTGTCGACAATCACATCGTGTTCTACATCGTTTCAGAGATGAATGACTCGGTGACTATTGTCCGGATATTGTATGGTAGGCGTGAGTGGAGACAGTTGTTGTAGGGGTTCGAGTCACCTATTCTCCAATATACTTCCGAATGAGGAACCTGCCGTTTTGGTGTGGTACAGGGTGATCCAGCAGGCCATATGAATGCTAACTCAAAATTCAATAGATTTGGACAAGGGAATCGTATTCGGTGAAATAAGCGCTTATCTACCCGCGATAAAACACCATCTTTTGTACACAGGAATTACGATTGCCGCTTCATCCAGCTGAATTGATTATATGATGTTCAACGGATATTGACACTTTGCGCAACAATATAAACAGATAAATGCCAGCGACTACAAAAACTAAAGCGGAAGTCAACGCAATCAAAGAGACAAAATGGCGACCAAGCATGATGCCACCAAAGGAAGAACCGATGGCTGTCCCCACATTGGTGCCAAATACGCGTACGCCAAACATTTGTGAAAAGTCGGTAGATGGCGTCATATCCAAAAATGTCGCGTCGATGATCGGGCCGGGAATAGCTGTCATCGCGGTACGCCCAAGGTAGAGTCCACTGAAAGCGTATGGATTACGCGTTAGCGCCATCGCTGCTGTGATCCCGATTGATGAAAGATAACTGATCAGCAGCGTGGGGTTTCGTCGCCACCAACGAATCAGCGTGGAGACAAACCACGATCCGAGCGATATCATAAAAGTGGCTGCAGCAGATACCCATGACGTGACACTGGTGGACAGGCCGAACTGATTATGGACTATCAGGGTGGCAAACTGGTTGAGCATAGCGCTACCAACGCCAAACAGACAAGCATAGCCGCTCATGGCAAGAATCCGTTGGGAAGGGGGTCGAAACGCGCGATGAGCAATGTTGTCTGGCGCGTGAACCAGTAACCGAAAAGGCAGCGCGCATAGGGAGACAACCGCTCCAATTTCCACAGCCGTTTGAAAGCCGAAGTCTGCACAGAGTTGACCAGACAGAATGCTACCTGCCCCCATGACAAACATATACATCGCGACGAACTTGCTCAAAATTCCTGATTTTTCTTGAGTTTTGCTTAGGGAACTCAAGACGACGTTTTCCGTGCTCATCAACAGAGATCCAGATAATCCCGCCAGTGCTGTTGTAAAAAACCAAAGGGTGAGGATATGCGTCGAACAGGTCAAAAGGTAACTGATCGGCAGCATGGCGCTGCTCCATTTCCATACTTTAGATGCGCCAATACGGTCTGCAACGGGACCTAGCAACAATGCTGCGAGCCCTCCACAGACGGCATTGACCGCAAAAAGGAATCCAACTACGGTATCGGTCGTATGATGAGAGACATAGTAGAAAGGAAGAGCGTACAAAACGATGCCGATCCCAGTGCTTAGAAAAATCTCACTGCCAAAATAGTATGCCAAAGCATGTTTCATGTAATCCTCCATTATGTAAAACGTGGCCAGTCTTATTCGGACAATGCAAAAAAACTCTCCGTTGCCTACTATACCATGGCGAGTGTTCAATTAATGACAGACATCGCTAGATCGTGTGCGAAAAAGGAAGTTGACAATCGAGTCGCTGTTTGATAAATTGTGATAGTGCAATCGAGACTTGGAGCTGTGGTGTAGTGGCCTAACATGCCTGCCTGTCACGCAGGAGATCGCGGGTTCGAATCCCGTCAGCTCCGCCACTTTAAAATAATTGATGTTGGTCCACGCAAGAGTGTAAGCTCAATGGAGTGGGCTTTTTCTTATTTCCGCCTAGATTAGTAAGGAGTTGTCGCCTGATGATAAGTTACAAGTTTATCGGGCATTCCACAGTGTTGGTAAATGTGAATGGGCAAAGATTCATTACTGACCCGATCGTTTCCAATCGTGCTTTGGTTGTGCGTAGAAAGCGCCCAGCCGGCTATGTGTCCGATGACTTAAAGCAGATCAATTATGTATTGCTTTCACACGCTCATTGGGATCATCTTGATCGTAAAACGCTTCGCAAAATTGCGAGATCCAGCGTTGCAGACGTGATTTGTCCACGGGGACACATGTCGCTTCTAAAAAACATTGGATTTCGTAACATTTACGAATTAGAAATGGGTCAAATATTTACACATGGAGATTTTCAATTCAGCTTAACGCCAGTGAACCATCGGGGGAAGCGTTGGCTGGAAAGGTATCGTTCTTCAGCTGGTATATTTGTAAAGGGAATGGATCACTCATTCTGGTTTGCTGGAGATACAGGCTATCGGAATGATTTTAATTCTGGCATGAACGGTAATCAGCCCGTGACTGCTTTGATTCCGATAGGTGCTTATGAACCACGGGAATGGTTTCATATGATGCATATGGATCCTTCTGATGCGTTGAAGGCTTTTCGCGATGTGGGGGCAAGTTACATGTTGCCAATACATTGGGGTGCGTTTAAGCTAACGAGAGAAGAGATCCATGAACCGCCAAAGTTGTTGCGATCGTTGGTTGCATCAGATCCTGAACTGATCAATCGTATTTGGTGGTTAGAGCCTGGGGAAGAAAAGCGGTTAAACGTTTCTGTCAAGTTGACAAACTAACAGACAATAAGGTATTCTATCACTTGTCCTTTCTTAAAAAACGTGCGGAAGTGGCTCAGGGGTAGAGCATCGCCTTGCCAAGGCGAGGGTCGCGGGTTCGAATCCCGTCTTCCGCTCCACTATGGCTGTAATTTGGGAACTGCGTTTGACATTCCCGTTTACATGCCTTATTATTACTTCAGCTATCTGGTTATACGCCGAGGTGGCGGAATCGGCAGACGCTCTGGACTTAAAATCCAGTGAGGGGAACCTCGTACGGGTTCGAGTCCCGTCCTCGGCATCGTAAAAAAACCATGAATTGACGCAGATTTTCACGATCTGCGTCTTTTTGCATGTTCGGTAAAACGTGCGAGTAAGTGTGCGTGGTCAAATAATAGGTTCGTTTATTCATGGTCACCGTTTACTCATTCTTTTTAACAGTTAACAAAGCCTTTACAAGCTCACAACGGAATCAACATAATATTCGGTTACATTCAATAAAGAAGCATATTAATACACACAAAACAACAAGAGGTGTGGTATGCAAAACGTTCAGCGGAAAAAAGTGGTTTTTGTTTTGATTGACGGGTTAAGTGAAATCGTCGCTCGCAAGATGCTTGGTTATATGGAAGGTTTAGCAGAACAAGGCATGGCGTTGCGTGCAAATGTCCGCAGTGTATTGCCAAGTTTGTCGAGGCCGTGCTATGCCAGCATGTTTACGGGACAAGAACCTGAACGTCATGGCATCACCACCAACGATCAGACACATCGCATCGAGACGACCAGTGTATTTGACATATTGTACAAAAGTGAACGCTCCTCTGCTGTCGCAGGGTATCACTGGATGAGCGAATTGTTCAGTCGAGGTCCGTTCGATTACATTCGCGACCGCGAGCAGGATCATAATTCACAAGGCATCACGCACGGAAGGTTTTATTTTGAGGATGGGTATCCCGATACGCATGTCTTCGTTGATGCGGAGCGATTAAGACAGGCATATGATCCTGATTTCCTCGTGATCCATCCCATGGGGTGTGATGATGCCGGGCATCGTTTTGGTTCCACATCTAAAGAGTACGCCGTTAGTGCCGGTAGAATGGACTTTTTGCTCGCCAAATTTGTGCCGACCTGGTTGACTGAAGGCTACCATGTTATCGTGACCGCGGATCATGGGATGAACGAACAGGGATTACATGGTGGTACGGATGCGAGTGTCAGAATCACTCCATTGTATGTGCTAAGTTCACGCATGACCACAACAAGTGAAGTGACGGAGGAGTTGACGCAAACGCAACTCGCCAGTTTGATCTGTCAATTGTTCGATCTGGCTCCTGCTGATACGATGACGCCGCTTCATACTCATTGGCAAGGACTTATAAAATCTTAAACAATATGAAGGAGTGTAATGATGATGAAATCAAAATGGGTGGCACTTGCCACATTATCGGCCACTGTGCTAATGGTGATGGCTGAAGGATCGGCTTTTGCTGCAGTACATCCTACAGCTAGCGGCAATTTGCCGACTGTGTGGAACAAAAGTATCATCGCCAAGGCAAAAGCAGAGGGTATGATTCATGGTTTTGGAATGCCAGCCAACTGGGCAAATCTCGGGAATATGTGGGCTGCTTTTAGCAAAACATACGGCATTCAATCGCAATATGTGGCCGAAGGTAACATGAGTTCAGCAGAAGAACTGCAAGCGTTTCAAAAGGAAAAGAATAATCCTATTGGTGATGTTGGCGATATTGGAATTTCCTTTGGCCCTACTGCGGTGCAAATGGGTGTTGTTGCCCCTTTTAAGAATCAATACTGGAAGCAAATTCCGGCCAATCTCAAAGATCCGCACGGCAACTGGGCAGCTGCCTATTATGGGGTCATTTCATTTGAGGTGAATCCCCAGCTTGTAAAGCAGATTCCTCATACATGGAAAGACTTGTTGAAACCAGAGTACAAGGGACTTATCGGGTTTGGCGATCCTCGCCAAGCAGCAGAACAGTTTGACGCCGTCATTGCCGCCTCCTATGCATTTGGCGGAAACGCGCAGAACATTCAGCCGGGTATCAACTTTTTCAAAAAACTTCATCAAAGCGGCAACTGGGCCGGCGCAACAGGCAGTACCGCTGCCATGAAGACGGGTCAAATCGGCATCCAAATTACCTGGAACTACTTATCCGAAGCAGATGCGGCGCAGTTCGCTGGGCGTCCAAAGATTGATACGATTGTTCCTTCCGATAGCACAGTGGCAGGTCCCTACGTTGAAGTGATCAATAAATACGCACCGCATCCTTATGCAGCTCGCTTGCTTAACAACTATCTGTTCTCTAACGCAGGACAAATTTCCTATGCGCGAGGTGGGGCATATCCTGTCCGTTTGAAATACTTGAAGCTTCCTAAAACCGTGAAATTGCCACCACTAAATTTAAACAAAGTTCACTTCCTTTCTGGCAGTTTTGCCAAAGCAACCAATACCCTAAATGCGGAATGGGGCAGTCAAGTTCTCGGTCAATAGCGTTGATCAATTAGTGGCGGCCGACGTCTAACAGGCGTTGGCCGCCTCATATGTAGGGGTGAAAATACAACGTGCGATGGGGTTGGCTGATCTTTATTCCGGTATTTCTATTCTTGCTCGTGTTCGCCATCATCCCAGCAGCAGGAATTTTACTTGTCAGTATCTATGGGAGCCATGGTCCCACACTATCTTTCTACGCGCAGACCTTTACTTCACAATATGTGAACGCTTTTCTTACTACTACGTTACTATCTCTATATAGCAGTGTCGTAGCGATGATCTGGGGATTTGCGATTGCCTGGAGCGTGATGAGGACGCCTGTGGCATGGGTACAAAATTTGATCACTGCGTTATCAAGCACGATGGCCAACTTTGCCGGGCTGCCGCTAGCGGTGGCTTTCATGGCGACACTTGGTACTTCAGGCATTTTGACGGTAATAATCAATCAGTTATTGCATGTGAATCTTGTGACGATGGGATGGAATATCGCCTCGTTTTCTGGCCTTTTCGTCGCCTATCTGTCATTTTTGACGCCTCTGTCCGTGATTTTAATGTTTCCTGCGGTGGGTTCGTTACACAAGGAGTGGGAAGAGGCAGTCTATACCCTTGGGGCACCTCACTCCATCTATCTTCGCAAAGTGGCTATTCCCGTGCTTTTTCCCAGCATGGTGAGTACGTTCGCGTTACTTTTTGCCAACGCGTTTTCCACTTATGTGACCTCGTATGAATTAGCGGGCGGGAGTGTGAATCTCGTACCTATCTTGATCGGCTATATGGTCAATGGCAATGTGAGCATGAACTTAGGTCTCGGAGATGCGTTGTCTATGGAAGAAATGGTGGTTCTGGGGGGAGCCATTGTACTTTATTTTCTTGCGCAACGTTTTTCGCTGCTTCATGCACAGAGAGGGGGGCCATTCAATGCCAAGTAGGATCGTACAAAAAGTGATCACGATCATTTTTATCCTGCAGATGATCATTCCTGTGCTTGGTCTTGTCGTGTTTAGTATCGATAACGAAGGGTTGTTTAATGTAACTAGTTATGTGCTGTTGTTTTCTGATCCAACTTTCCAAATGGCGTTATTGCGTTCGGTGGTGATTTCACTGATTAGCGTGGCGCTTGCCGTCGTGTTGTTAACGCCTCCGATCTGGTACGGGTTTCTATATGGGAACCGGTTACTTCGCATCATGGAAGCACTGGGCTTTCTTACATTTATCATGCCAGCCGTCGTATTGGGGCTTGCCTATGTGCAATTTTTTAGTAATCCACCTTTTGCACTCGCGGGAACGCCTATTTTATTGCCATTTGCTTTTACTTTATTCGGGATGCCCTATTACATCCAAGCGGTATTGAATCGACTGCGCCATGCAGATGCCAAGGTGTATCACGATGTGGCGAGAAGTTTAGGCAGTTCCAATCTGTACTCACTGATGAAGGTGCAGGTACCGCTAATGTCCCCAGGCATTCTGATTGGAGCAGTGCTTGTTTTCAGTATTGGAATGGGTGAATTTACCATTACGCAGTTGACGACCGGCGGCTCCTATATGACGCTCCCCATTTATTTGCAAGTAGATTTCCAAAATGACCCTCTCACAGGTGCGGCCATGGCCGTTGTAGCGCTTGTTATTGCCATGGTCGGCGTATTTTTAGCCTTGGGATCATTTTCAGTAAAAAAAAGGAGGAGACTTCCCCGTGTTGAGCATCGAACATCTGAGCAAGCGATATGATGCGCTTTATGCGACGAAGGATTTTAGCTTGACGGTGAATGAAGGTGAATTTGTCACGCTTCTGGGACCGAGTGGTTCTGGAAAAACAACGGTGTTGCGGATGATCGCAGGGTTAGAGCATCCGACAACAGGTTCGGTCCGCATCGACGGCAACGATATCACGTATTTGCCCCCGCAAAAACGGAATATCGGCGTGGTGTTCCAGTCTTACGCATTGTTTCCGAATATGAACGCTTTTGACAACATTGCTTTTCCGCTAAGGGTACGAAAATGGGATTCGCAGCGAGTGGTACACCGCGTTGATGAACTACTTGATCTGGTGGGGTTACAACAACGCAGTCATCACTTGCCCCAGCAATTAAGTGGCGGGGAGCGTCAACGGGTGGCGCTTGCGAGGGCGTTAGCATTTCATCCACCGCTTCTTCTTCTTCTTGACGAACCGCTATCTGCTTTGGACGCAAAAGTGCGTCAGAGTTTGCGCGCCTTTTTGAAAGATATCCAAAAAGCGACTCAAGTGACCACGGTGATGGTCACACATGATCAGGAAGAAGCACTGGAACTCAGTGATCGTGTGGTGGTCATGTCACATGGCCAAATTGAACAGGTGGGAACTCCACTTGATGTGTATTATGCGCCGCGGACTGAATTCGCGGAATATTTTATTGGTGAAATGATCGATATACCTGTCAACGTGATAGAAGTGACATCAAATGCAGGGGATCAAAGCATTGCCTTATTGCGTTGGGGTACGCATGTTTTTTCTTGGGTAATGTCCGGTCAAGATGCGATCATCGGTCATGATTTTAGACTTCGTGTCAGACCAGAATCCATCACTGTCGTTTCTGCGCTGGATAACAGTGCGACGAAGGGAAGAATTTTGGCTAAGGCATTTTCAGGTCCAATGACGAGAATCCGATTGCTGGTTCATAGCGAAGAAATAGTGGTGGACTTACTTTCCACGACTGCAGCAAGGATGGAAGTGGGACAGGAAATTGGTGTGAAAATCGAAGATCCTCGCGTACCAGAATCTATCAGATCATATGTAGGGGCAGAATATTCATGATTATTAGTGACCAGCTTCAAAAATGGGATGGGCATACGCACACCCCTTTTTGTCATCATGGGGAACGTGTTGCGTTCTCTGAGTACATAGACAAGGCAGTTAGCCATGGTTTTAGCAAATATTCGCTCACCGAGCATCCGCCATTACCAGCCAATTGGCTGGCAGATCCCGAGATGATGGATTTGTTGGCGATGCCAGTGGAAGATATATCTCCGTATATTTACGAGGCCAGTCTCGTGAAGGAGCATTACGCAGATATCATTCAAATTAGCGTGGGTCTGGAACTCGATTATCTGGAGGGCAAAGAAGAATTTACTAAAGATATACTCAGCTACTGCGACGGCCAAATTGAAGAGGCGATCGTGTCCGTGCATTTTCTTCGCGGTCGGGAAGGCATGCGCTGCGTGGATTTTTCGGCAAATGATTGGCACGATGGACTTTTACGTTATTATGGAAGCATGGACAAAGTAGTGGATGAGTACTTCGATCAAGTGGAAGCTGCGATTCGATTTGCAGGAACGTTAGACATCCCTACGCGCATCGGCCATCTACTGTTGATCAAAAAATTTACGAAAGAGTTACCCGCTTTTGATGAGGAACAAATAAAATCGCGATTAGAACGCATCTTACCTCTTTTACAAACTTCGCACGTCGGAATCGATGCTAATATGTCTGGTCTACGCATGACCACTTTTCAAGAAGCGTATGTGCCTATCTTTTTCCTGCGCGAAGCAAACAGTCTGGGAATTGAAGTCGTATATGGGTCCGATGCCCATCATCCAAACGATGTGGGGAGTCATTGGGAATGGTTTGAAAAAGCGATGAAAGGAGGCGTTCACGTTGTTGGCCGTTGAGCGCATGCGGGAAATCACCAAGTTAGTTCAGGTTCACTCCTCTGTACGAGTCGTGGATTTGGCTCAACGTTTTGGAGTCTCTGGGGAAACCATTCGCAGAGACTTAGAGATGCTCGAACGGGAAGGTTTTGTCCGTCGGGTTTACGGCGGTGCGGTTAGCAGTCAACAAGAACCAGTACGCCTATATCGCGAACGGGAACTGCACCGTCAAGCAGAGAAACGCGCTATTGGCGCGCTTGCCAGTACGTTGGTTCAGGATGGTGATTCTTTGATCCTAGATGTAGGCACTACCGTGCGGACATTTTGTGATTTTTTAGATGATAAACAAAATTTGACCGTACTTACTCCATCGCTTCCGGTGGCGCAAGTCATGAAGCGTAGCGGCGTGCGAGTGTTGGTGACTGGAGGGGATCTTCAGGAGGATGAACCTTATTTAGTGGGAGAAAAAGCAGAAGAAATGTTACGGCATTACTACGTAAACCGCGCTTTTATCGGTGTCGGCGGAATTTCTTTTGATATTGGCCTAACCGATTTCAACGATATGGAAGTGTCACTTCGTAAAGTTATATTGGAACGGGCGGAGCAGGTGGTGGTGCTCGCTGATTCGAGTAAATTTGGCGTGCGTGCTTTTTCTTTGGTGGCGGATATTCACCGTATGGATGTGCTAGTGACAGATGAGAATATTCATGAAGATACTCGCTTGCAATTAGAGGCCATCGGTGTGGAGGTCATGGTGGCTCATTTGCCATCATTCCGATGAATTGGACTTCTGTTAGGATGTTAGACACTAAAAGAAGAAATTTTTACGCACAAAATGACAACCAAGTCAAATAATTTCGTAATTTTAGTACTAGACACTTTGTGTTTTCTGTGATATACCTGTATCAACCTCATAACATTCGACATCAAGAAAAGCGATAAAGGCAAACTTGCCGAAAGGTAAGGGCGCAAAGTTACAGACCTAACGCCAGGCATCTGGTTATGGTGGCTGA
>JAJZCJ010000065.1 GCA_021846145.1 Bacillota bacterium | reverse complement strand
ATTGTTTGCCAAACCTGGGAATGAACCGATCTTATTGGCGTTTGTCAACGCAGCACTAGATCCCTCGGAAGAGGAACGGGTCACATGGATTGAACTGGTGAACAATGAGCAATCTCGTGAACATATTTGGGACAAAATGTCGGTGTTGGATCTCCTTGCGCGCACGGAGCGCGGGATGTACGTGAACATCGAGATTCAACTCGCTAATGAGCATGACATGGAGCGACGTAGTTTGTATTATTGGTCGCGGGTGTACACGGGGCAAATGAGCCAGGGGATGTCGTATCAAGAACTAAAGCGAACGATTACGATCAACATTCTTAATTTTCGGTATATGAAGCAGACGGATGATTATCACACGCGATTTCACGTGGCGGAAGATGAAGATGGATTGAGGCTGACAGAAGTGTTGGAAATGCATTTTATGGAGTTGCCAAAGCTGATGGATCGGTGGCAACGTGGGGAGGCGAGCCCAGAGGAGAACTTATTGGCACGCTGGTTGCTGTTGTTGGAGGCGGATGACCACGAGGACATACGGGAGCGGCTTTGGGCCATTGCAAAGGAGGACGAAGCGATGAAAAAGGCATTTGAGCAGTGGGAGGAAGTCAGCCAAGATGTGGAAAGTTGGGCGGTGTATGAACACCGACGCAAAGTGGTGATGGATGAACTGGCCAAGGTACGGGAAGCAGAGCTGCGGGAGTTGGCTGCCCATGAGCGTGGTATGGCGGAAGGAATAGAACAGGGGCTAGAGCAAGGGATAGAACAGGGAATAGAACAAAGCAAGCGTGCGATGGCAAGGAGGTTGATTGCTAAGGGCGTGGAGGTGGATCTGATTGCAGAGGTGACGGGTTTGTCATTGGCCGTGATAGAGGTACTTCGCAGTGAATTGAAGTAAACTACACTTAAATTCGGGATTTACCTCGAAGGAAAACCATGCGAAGTGTTTTCCTCGCCGTTTGTGGGTGACCCAATTAACGTGTTGCCTTTTGAGCTGGCGGAAGAATATACTCACTATCCGCATACGCCTGCTGTGACAAGGGCGTTGATTGCCCAAAAAGGCTGGAAGACGGTGGTGGGTTTTCAAACGCGCAATCCAATCCACCGTGCGCATGAGTATATCCAAAAGCGTGCGTTGGAGAATGTGGATGGGCTGTTGGTTCATCCGTTGGTGAGAAAGAATTTTGGATGTACACACTTTATCGTGGGAAGAGACCATGCCGGTGTGGGGAACTATTATGGCACGTATGATGCGCAAGCCATATTTTCAAATTTTACGGTCGAAGAGTTGGGGATCACGCCTGTATTTTTTGATCATGCATTCTATTGCAACGCGTGCAAGGGAATGGCTACCTCCAAGACCTGCCCCCATGGGGATGATCACCACATGATCTTGTCGGGCACGAAATTCCTCGGTGATATATGCAATAATTTCCTGAACATCGGAAATTTATCAGAAGATAACGGCCTCTACCGTTTTTAGCAAAAAAACATGTTTGGGATTTTCGCGCCAGTGGCCAAAGCGTTGTAGTGTGGTGTGCCGTTTACCAACTGAAGCATCATCAATTGTCGTATTGGATCTAACCCATTTGAGACAAACCCGATCAATGAAGATAGCTTACATGTTATTTGCCATTGTTTACACGTGTTATTTACACGTGCTATAATATTCTTGCCGGGAGGCGGTCGCGTGATTCGATACACGGCAAAGGAGATGATAAAACTCCTCGAACAAGATGGCTGGCAATTAGTCAACCTAAAAGGAAGTCACAAACACTTTCGACACCCAACGAAGTCCGGAAAAGTCCAAGTGCCCGATCACGGAGCGCAAATCTTAAAACCAAAGACAGCGAGTTCAATCCTAAAACAAGCGAGGCTCCAATGAGCCTTCAGAAAGGAGCTTAGTGGATGGATAAATACATTTTCCCATCTGTATTTGATCCGGCAGAGGACGGAGAAGTTGGGTATACCGTTACGTTTCCTGATTTGCCGGGATGCATCACCGAGGGTGATACGATCGAGGAAGCGATGGCAATGGCGCGCGAAGCCATGGAGCTTTGGCTGTGGGACGCCGAACAAAACGGTGAGGCAATCCCAATCCCCTCTTTACCACAAGACATCGAAGTTTCCAACGGTACATTTTTAATGTTCATCACGGCTTGGATGAATGATGTGCGTGATGAGATGGCGAATAAAGCAATCAAAAAAACACTTACCCTTCCGAAATGGTTGAACGATGAGGCTGAACGTTATCATGTGAATTTCTCTCAAGTGCTACAAATTGCCTTAAAGGAACGATTAGGAATCATCGTATCCGATCAAATAGATCAGTCAGGCAATAATGAACTCCAATGATGGCCAAATCACCTCTATACACTTTATCGTGGGAAGAGACGCATCCGCATCGCTTCTATTTGTGCGGGTGTTGGTTCCTTGTCCTTGACAATTCGCAGACCGCCTTTTACATCTTCAACAACATAAAACACATCTCTAAGGAGCAGCTTCTCCATCTAAATGGATCATATTAGCAGGTGAGCCTCACGGAACAGCTGGTGGTGACGGGTAAGGAACAAATGGGGTCAGTCGTCAATTTGCTTGGCAGTGGCTCGGATTTTGGCGTGATGATCGTGTAGTTTCTAAGGTGGACGGATCCTCAGCGGGTTGGCGGTGATATCTACAACTAACCTAATTGTTTGTGTATTGTGTGTTGGCAAAATGAGTTATCTGCAATGTTCGTTGTCTTCTGATGCGTGATCACTCCCGGCTTAACGCACATTCGAGTATAATTCAGGTACGTAAGGGACAATTTCCATTATGGAGGGATTCTCATGGAGCAAATGCAAAGAAACCATATGCCAGAGCGTTACGAACGGATTGACGGCGTCATTTACGATATGACCCCTTCGCCAACCAGTACTCATCAACGCATTTCTGGTAATCTGTATACTAATTTCTGGCTTCATCTCAAAGGGAAACCATGCGAAGTGTTTTCCGCACCGTTTGACGTGTACCTGAAAGACGGCATTGATGAGTGGGTGATTCCAGACTTGTCGGTCATCTGCGACCAATCCAAGATTCAGGAAAAAGGTTGTGTGGGCGCACCTGATCTCGTGGTGGAGATCTTGTCGAAAACCACGGCTGTCAAAGACCGCACGGTGAAGCTCAAACTGTATCGAAGTGCAGGTGTGAAGGAGTATTGGATCGTTGATCCTTATGGTGAAACGGTTGAGGTTTATCAATTTGGGGAGAATGTTTTTGCCCTGCCCGATATTTATGGCGTGGAAGACGTCATGAAAGTGGGTATTTTTGATGATTTGCAAATTACACTTCGCGAAATATTTGCAGGCTGAACCATCGCGAAGCGTGCCGGAATTCTGAGCGTGTTCACACGGAGAATTTTCCCGACTGTTAGGAAAGAGGGCTAAAGTCGGACAAATGTGTCTGGTAGTGACTGATCGATGTGAAAATTTTGTGGAGGTATCTGCGGGATTTTTGGCATTAGATGTCAATTTCTCTAACCAATATAGCTTGCTGGGGATTAATCTGAGGGTAATTTCACGCTCAGAACTCCAATGCTTTCTTGAGATCATCAAGTGATTTCCATTCGTCTCTGGTCTTAATCAGCGCTTCTGCCTCGGAGAGCTTAGACAAAAGCTTGATCTCCGCCTGCTGTTTGTCGTATTCCTGTATATCCAAAAGAACATAGCGGCCTCTACCGTTTTTGGTCAAAAAAACAGGTTCCCCAACTTGGCAGGATCGGAGAACAATATGGGGTATGATCAATCTGTTGCATGGTTCTCATTCAATGGGGGAGTAGATACTGGATTTCTTCTCGCGATAGGCCTGTCAATTCTATGATTTTCTCCACACTATCTCTCATTTCCAGCAGACGTTTGGCAAGATGAAGCCGTTCCTCATGACGGCCTTTTTCAATGCCTTTATCCGTGGCTTCGCCAATGGCGGAGGCATAGTCGTGCAACGCCTTTTGGCGCACTTCATATAACCTTCTGGTCTGATCGTCCTGACTGAGAAACTCCAAGGTGGTCAGTGCTTTTTGCATCGCAGGTTCCTCCTTTGCTAATTCTCCCATCTGCTACCTCTCCTTCACGTGCTGTCTGACGTTTAGTGGTTATTCTGTAGTGGTCAGTTGCTTGATCTCGGCAAGAGATAGTCCCGTCAGATGCGCCACTCGTTCATGGGATTCCCCTTCGGCCAGCAGTTTTCGAGCGAATTCAAGGCTTACCTCTTTGCGGCCCTCTTTCAGGCCTTCTTTGCGGCCTTCATTCCGCCCTTCATTCCGGCCTTTTTCAATGCCTTTATCCGTGGCTTCGCCAATGGCGGAGGCATAGTCGTGCAGTGCTTTTTGGCGCGCTTCATACAACCTTCTGGACTGATCGTCCTGACTGAGAAACTCCAAGGTGGTCAGTGCTTTTTGCATCGCAGGTTCCTCCTTTGCTAATTCTCCCATCCGCTCTCGCGATCGTGCAGAAAGAAATAACATCCATCGCACGAGCCGTTGTTCTAGTCCGACGGCTTCTTCCCGTAGTTTACGCAATTCTAAGAAGTGAATCTCCAGTGCATCGGTCAGCAGTTGTCCCGTCGTGTCTTCATGCACATGAAAGACGTTGTGATATTGTTCGTTATCCATGATGTCAAAATCTAAAATATTCACCGTGATCGACTTTTGCAATGTCCGGTATTGGTCGCCTTCTTCCATTTGTCCGGCGTATAACCGTGCCCAGTAGTACAGCGTACGCTTTGGCATATCGCCGGCATTCCATAGCTGAATCTCGATATTGATTAGCGTTCGGGTGGTGGTACGGGCGCGAATGTCCAGCACGGACATTTTATCGGTGAGCGCTTCTTTATCGAGAAACGGATTAAGAATCTCGACCGATTCGATGAGCGGTTCTTTGGCCGATTCGAAGATCGAATTGAGAAAGTGGACGAGCACATCCGTGTTGCGTTCGTCCCCAAAGATGCGTTTGAACACAAAATCGACCGTGGGATTGAGTAGTTCGAGCATCCGCTACCTCTCCTTCACGTGCTTGTCTGACGTTCAGTGGTTATTTCGAGCGAATTCAAGGCTGACTTCTTTGCGGCCTTCATTTCGTCCTTCTTTCCGTCCCTTTTGTAGCGCTTCCTGCTCAATTTCTCGCACTACGTTGGTCATCTTTAGCATCTCCTTTAGTTGATGTTCTTGATTCTTCTTCAGTTGTCGTCCGCTGAGTCCTAAAATTAACGCCGTCACATAATCCTGTTCCTCTGGACCGGGAATCTGGCGGGTGAGCGTCAATACCTCTTCGAACGCTTCTTCTTGTGTGTGCTTCTCAAAGTGCATGTGAAACGCAAAAGCGAGACGTACACGATCTTGTGGTGTCCATGTGGCATTCGTTAAGTGATGTTCCACCACTGCGAGTGCCTCATCCCCGTTTAGGCGGTTCAGGTAGATATCGAGTACCCCACGCGGGCAGGCATTGGTCATGCGATTTTCATATGATCATCATCTACCTCCATTATAACCACCTGCATATTGATTGTGAATATAGCGCTGTGGTGGTGGACTACCATTCCGGTCAAGAATGGTAGTCGATGCCAGCCACCCAATGATCTTTGTATCTTACCCGCGGGTCATCGGTGAGGTCGAAAATATTCTCGACCCAACCGTGGTCTGGCGTAATCCAAATTTCCCTTGGTAATAAACGTATTTGTACGGATACACGAGGTTTTCGATGTGGCGGAGTAAATTGGCTTTGTCTTGCTGTGCCTCTTCTTCTGTTAACAAAACGATAATAAATCCATGCATGTGCAACACCCTTTCATTTTGGATGAAAGAGTCTGTTCTAGATCACGAATTAAATTCCTCTATTTATACAAACGTATAAAATATGGCTAGTTCGTTCGTTTTGTGGGATGTTGTAATAGCGGGGGTGGTGTTGTTATGTCCACAAGGATAATCGATGCCGACTGTCAGAAATTCACCTTTCCTCATTCTACAAAAAAGTATGTATCAGATCTAAACACGCCATCACGATTTCATCCGAAGCCTGTCCTTTAATTTGAAATCGCCGAGCTTGCCAATCCAGACTTTTCACTTGGTCGGTTAAGATTACCCCATGAAAAATTAAATCATCAGGCAACTCGACTTCGAAGGGATATCCCTTTTGCTGTCGGGTGATCGGGCAGATGATAGCAAATCCGGTAGCTTGATTAAATGCTTTAGGCGATAAGATGAGGCCTGGGCGTGTACCTGATTGTTCATGCCCAACTTGAGGATCAAACTCTACATAGACAAGATCGCCGCGTTCAGGCGTTGGCATCATATTAATTCATTGCCTTCGGTTCCAAACACAATTTCTGCATGGCGATTCTCTGGTGTGATTTTTGCCAATAGTTCATCCAGCGTCGGTTTTTTCCTTAGAGGAATTAGCGTGATGGCCCGTTCTCCCACGCTCATTTCGATTTCCGTTCCTTGCTGAATCTCAATCTGCTCTGCAACCATACTAGGAATCCGGATGGCTAGGCTATTGCCCCATTTTTGTACTGTCGTGATCATGCGCAAGTCTCCTTTTGTTCGGTTTGATTGCATGTTTAGTGTACCACCCTTCGCATTAAACGTATATACTTAGTATATACGTTGTGAGTGGAAATAATGCTGATGTCCACCCCAGCCGCCGCAAGCCCCCTGGCCGTGGGGCGGTTCAGGCATTTGCCATTCACACTTGTGGGTAGTGGTGTGGTAAAATTAGGGCTGAAAGTGAGGGGTTGTTGTGAAAGGGATTATACTGGCGGGGGGAACGGGATCGCGGCTGTTTCCACTGACTAAAGTGACCAATAAGCATTTGCTTCCCGTGGGCAAGTACCCGATGATTTATCACGCGATTTATAAGTTGAAGCGGGCAGGCATCACGGAACTGCTGGTGGTGACGGGCAAGGAACACATGGGCTCAGTCGTCAATTTGCTTGGTAGCGGTGCTGAATTTGGTGTGACGTTCACGTATAAGGTGCAGGATCAGGCGGGCGGAATTGCGCAGGCGCTCGGGTTGGCGGAACAGTTTTGTCAGCAGGATCGCATGGTGGTGCTACTCGGGGACAACGTTTTTGAGAGTGACATCACGCCTTTTGTTGAGCGTTATAAGGAACAATCGGAAGGGGCGAAAATTCTCATTTCCCACGTGGACGATCCGCAACGTTTTGGTGTGCCGGAACTGCTCGGGGATCGGATTGTGCGGATTGAAGAGAAGCCGCAACAGCCGAAAAGCGCCTACGCGGTGACGGGAATTTATTTATATGATGCAAACGTATTTACTATTATTAAAAGGCTTGCGCCATCTGGTCGGGGTGAACTGGAGATCACAGATGTGAACAATGCTTATATTGAAATGAATCAGATGAGTTATGATGTTTTGCCTGGCTGGTGGAGTGACGCGGGAACGCCGGATTCGTATGCGCGAGCCAATTTGTGGGCGCGGGATCTCGATGATCGGACGGTTGAGGGACGCGCATGAGGGTGCTGATTACTGGCGCAGGAGGCATGCTGGGCACAGATTTGCAGCAAGTGATCTCGCCGGAGTATGAGGTATTGCCCTATCGGCGCGAGGAATTGAATATTGCGGATCGAGAACAGGTGTTGGCGGTGATCCAGACGCTGCGCCCGGATGTGATCGTCAATGCGGCGGCGTATACTGATGTGGATGGCTGCGAGACTCATCGAGAATTGGCGGAAAGCGTCAATGCGACGGGACCCGCGAATTTGGCGATGGCGGCGAGTGCGGTGGGCGCGAAGGTGATTCATGTTAGCACGGATTATGTGTTTGCCGGTGATCGTGATGTGCCGTATGTGGAGACGGATGGGTGTGCGCCGCAAAGCGTGTATGGGCAGAGCAAGTGGGCGGGAGAAGAGGCAATTCGGAAGCATGTAGCGCAGCATTTTATCCTGCGTAGCTCGTGGTTGTTTGGGCTGCATGGGAAAAACTTCGTGTCGACGATGCTTTCTTTAGGGACGAAGCAGCGCTCGGTGCGAGTGGTGAATGATCAATGGGGGTCGCCGACCTGTACGTGGGATCTCGCACGTGCCATCGTTGCGCTGTTTGCATCGGATCGCTATGGCACGTACCATGTGACCAATGCGGGGGCGTGTACCTGGTTTGACTTTGCGAAGCTGATCTTTGCGGTAGAAGGCTTGCCGGTGGAAGTGGTGCCAATTCGCACGGAGGAATTGGGGCGTCCGGCACCGCGTCCGGCGTATTCGGTGTTGGACAATCGCAAGTGGGTGGACGCAGGGTTTGCGCCGCTGCGATCGTATGAAGAGGCGCTGCGGGAGTATTTGCGTAGGCGGCATGAAGGAGGGGCCTTTTTTGGAAGCGTGGAATCCTGACCAACTTGAGCGATATGAAACTATCGATGGTGTGATCTATGATATGACGCCGTCACCGAGTGAAGCGCATCAGCGCGTGACCACCGCCATCGGCAGTCTGTTATTTTCTGCTTTAAAGGGTCGGTGTCGAACCTATGTGGCCCCCTTTGATGTTTGGCCGACGGGTGATATCCATGATGCCTATGTCCAACCGGATGTCACGGTGGTTTGCGATCTGGCAAAGCTCTCCGCAGTGGGCTGTGTGGGGGCTCCTGATCTGGTGGTGGAAGTGTTGAGCCCCACGACCGCAGGCAAGGATCGCAAGGCGAAGCGGCGTTTGTACCAACGTGCTGGTGTGCGTGAGTTCTGGATTGTGGATCCCCTTATGCATACCGTTGAGGTGTTCCATTTGGAACTAAATGTGTTTGGAGTCGCCGATACGTATGCGCTCGGGGAGGACTTGCATGTGCCAGTGGGGATTGTGGCAGGCGTGGAAGTGGCATTAGCGGATATATTTGGAGAGGAGCTGGGATTGTCTTGATACAAGGTGTCGTTGTCAAAAAATTAGTGCGCCATCCCGATGATCGGGGGTATTTTATGGAAGTGCTGCGAGATGACGATGGGCTGCTGTCGCGGTTTGGCCAAGCGTCGTTTTCCAAGACGTATCCGGGCGTGATTAAGGCGTTCCATTACCATGAGTTGCAGGATGATTTGTGGTTTTTTCCGTCTGGGAATGCGCAGGTGGTGCTGCACGATTTGCGCGCGGATTCGCAGACTAAAGGCGAGACGAATGTTTTTTACATGGGGGAGGACAACCCGCTGTTGCTGGTGATTCCGATTGGCGTGGCGCATGGTTACCGTGTGCTAGGCAATGAGCCGGCGGTGATTATGTATTTTACGACGATGTCCTATGACCCGAAGCAGCCAGATGAGAAGCGGATTGCTTGGGATGATCCGGGGATCGGTTTTGACTGGACGACAAATAATCGCTAAAAATCACGCAAGATAAGTGAGGTCGACGTATGTTTGCTAATCTACTAGTTACCGGTGGCGCGGGGTTCATCGGATCGAATTTTATTCGTTATATGCTGGAAAAATATCCGACACTGACCATTATTAATCTGGATGCCTTGACCTATGCGGGTGATTTGGCGAATCTCGGGACATGGCGGGATGACCCGCGGCATGAATTTGTCCACGGTGACATTCTTGACGAGTCACTAGTTGATTCGCTGATGGCGCGCGCGGAGGCGGTGGTGCATTTTGCGGCGGAGTCGCATGTGGATCGGAGCATTGCGGCGGCATCGGTGTTTGTGAAAACGAACGTGCAAGGGACGCAGGTGCTGCTCGATGCGGCGCGTAGGCACGGGGTGGCGCGGTTTATTCAAATTTCGACGGACGAAGTGTACGGATCGCTTGGGTCAGAGGGGTATTTTTCTGAAACTACGCCACTTGCGCCTAATAGCCCGTATTCGGCGAGCAAGGCGGGGGCGGACATGCTGGCGCGGGCGTACTATGAGACGTACGGGGTGCCGGTGCTGATCACTCGCTGCTCGAATAACTATGGACCGAATCAGCATGCGGAGAAGCTGATTCCCACGCTGATGACGCGGGCGCGGCGCGACGAGTCGTTGCCGATTTACGGTGACGGGCAAAATGTGCGGGACTGGTTGCATGTGGAGGATCACTGCCGGGGGATTGAGTTGGTGCTAGAAAGTGGTCGCGTGGGCGAGGTGTACAATATCGGTGGCCACAACGAGTGGCGCAATCTTGATATTGCGAAGCTAATACTGCAAAAACTCGGGAAGCCAGAGTCGCTGATCACGCTGGTCGAGGATCGATTGGGACATGACCGGCGCTATGCGATTGATGCCTCGAAAATTCAGGCGGAACTGGGATGGAAGCCGCAGGTTGGGTTTGCAGAGGGTTTGGATGCGCTGCTCTCTAGGCCAAAATAGACCGAACATTCCGGAGTACCTGTTGCATGCATTCAGAATCAACGGGGATGTGAGTGATGAATTGTATTTTTCGTTGCTTTGTATCAAGACTCTTTAATTGATCGGTAAGCACGACACCTGCCAGCTGTAGTCCGCTGGGAAGTGGCACTTCAAACGCATAGCCTTTTGACTGGTTGGTGATTGGACAGACGAAAGAAAATCCTGTCAATTCGTTAAATTCTTGTTCTGATAGTACAATGGCGGGGCGGCGACCCGCTTGTTCGTGACCGGATTGAGGATTAAAATCCAGCCAAACCAGATCGCCGCGTGTCGGCGTGGTCAAAGTAATTCGTCTCCTTCAATCCCTAGGTCAATTTCATCATGGCGCGGGGATTCTGTAATAATTTTTGTGAGCAGCATTTTTAGGTGTGCGCGTAACGCTTCGTTGGTTTCTTGGTTTTTTTGTATAGGACGTAGTAAAATATCCTGCTCTGGGGTGATCTCGATCTGTAATTCCAGACCCTCTTCCAAGTTTAGTCGTTTTACTACTTGGCTTGGGATGCGCACCGCAATGCTATTACCCCATTTGCTAAGTGTGGTGTTAGCCATTGGGATCATACCCTTTCCTTTTATCATTGTATCCAGTATACGTTATTTCTTTGATAATGTATATCAAATAGATATACATAGTGTACGTCATGGCGCATTGGTAGTATGATCCATGTAGATGGGGGTGAAACAATGAAACTAATTCTTCTATCGGGCGGGTCGGGCAAAAGGCTGTGGCCAATGTCCAACGACAGTCGCTCTAAACAGTTTTTGCGCATCCTTGAGGGTCCGGACGGGGTCGCTATTTCCATGCTGCAAAGAGTATGGCGGCAACTTGATCAGGTGGGATTGCAGTCGCAAACTTATATTTGCGCGTCGAAAGCGCAAAAGGATATGATTGAACACCAGTTAGGTGATATCTCTTTTATAGAAGAGCCAGAACGACGGGACACGTTTCCCGCGATTGCGCTCGCCAGTTTATATTTGCTTGATCAAGAAATGTGTTCGCGTGACGAAGTGGTGACGGTGGCACCGATTGATCACTTGGTGGATGACGGATATTTTCGCGAGTTGGCTAAACTCGAACGCATCCTTGACGCAAGTGGTGCGCAAATTGCGCTGATGGGAGTGAAGCCGACCGAGCCCTCTAGTAAGTTTGGCTATATTCAAATTGCGGATGCGCAGGGAGACAGGTCATGGTTCCCTGTGACTTCATTTGTGGAAAAGCCGGAGGTAGAAGCGGCGGCACAATTAATCCAATCGGGGGCACTGTGGAATTGTGGTGTGTTTAGCTTTCGGCTAGGGTTCCTGCTCGATGTGTTGGAGCAAAACGGACACCCTACGAGCTACGCAGAGGCGAAGGCGAAATTTTCACAATTTCCAAAACGCAGTTTCGATTATGAAGTGGTGGAACATGCACATTCGATTGCAGTGCGGCCTTATTTTGGCGCGTGGCAAGATTTAGGAACTTGGGATGCGATCGCCGAGCAGTTGCGCGCGGAGATGGTGGGCAAAGGGAGCGCCATTCAGTGTGAGGACACGCATATGATCAACGAGTTGGGGATTCCGTTAATCGGGGTCGGGCTCAAAAACACGATGGTCGTCGCGACACCGGACGGAATTTTGGTGACAGACAAGGCGATGAGTGCAGATGTGAAGGCGGCAGTGTTGGAGACGGCGGGTCGTCCCATGTACGAAGAGCGCAGATGGGGTACGTATCGGGTGCTGGATTATCAAAAACTTCCTGATGGCTCGGAAGTGCTGACGAAGTGGATTGAACTCAACGCTGCGCATTATCTCAGTTATCAGAAGCATATGAAACGCAGTGAGGTCTGGACGGTGGTGGACGGTTCGGGACAGCTGGTGGTGGATCAAAAAGTGGTTGATGTCACGGCGGGTGATGTCATTCGCGTGCATCAGGGGCAGTGGCACGCGATTCGGGCGTATGACAAATTGTCGTTTGTAGAGGTGCAGCGCGGGTCTGAATTGGTGGAGGAAGATATTTTGCGGAGATTTGACTCATGGGAGGAAATTATGGAACATTTGACAGTCAAGGCCGTGCTATAGAACAGTCATGATGGACACACTGACTTATGACGTGGCGCGTGATTTTGCTCATTGTGCTAGTGTGGTGGCGAACCATTACGAAAATTTTTCGGTGCTCAGTTTTTTCATTCCCAAGGAGCTGCGGCCGCATTTTTCTTCGATCTACGCATATTGTCGTGGAGTGGACGACTTGGGCGATGAATTTCAAGGAGACCGGTTGCTGGCGCTGGATGAATGGGA
>JAJZCJ010000064.1 GCA_021846145.1 Bacillota bacterium | reverse complement strand
TGACTGACGAAGATATTGGCACATCCTGCTATCGTTTGCATTTGGCGGTTGAATCAAGCCTGATGATTCATGTGGCGTCATTATCTGATGCTACGGTAGTGTACAAGGTGCGAGGTGATAGCCATGTTTTGCGCAGTTATTTTCGTGATCTAACGCATGAAAATATGAAAAGTCGCGCGACGATTGGGCACAATCGGTATTCTACAAATACCACCACTTCTTCGGAGCGGGTGCAGCCTTTTACATTGCTTGGTCACAATGGTGAATTGAATACCATTCATCGCTTGCGAGAAGAAAGCCAGATGCTAGATATTCCGAATGTGCCAGGTGGGAGCGATTCTCAAGATTTAAATCGATTTATTGAAGGGCTTATTTTTGATTATGGTTATTCCTTAGCAGAAGCGTTAGAAGTTGCATTTCCCCCTATTATCAATGAAATTAAGCAAATGCACGATAATTTACAAGACATGTATATGTTTTTGCGTTCGCTTTGGGGACCATTTGCACAAGGACCAGCTGGAATTGTAGCAAGGACAGGTGCGGAGGCTGCTTTTTCCGTAGATGCACTTGGCTTACGGCCGCTTTGGCAAGTGGAGACAGCAACAAGCTGGGTGTTTAGTTCGGAGCAGGGGGTAGTGCCGCTGCAAGACATGGTGGCCAACCCTCGCCCACTTGCACCTGGGGAAAAGGTAATCGTGCTGTTACCTGACCACGCGGCGAGTGCATTGTATACCTATGTCGAAGTACAAGAGCTTATTTATCAACGGATGCAAGCTCGTTATGCGTTTAAGGATTTTCGACACAGCCTTTCTTTCGGGGGAGCCGCTGCACTTGGCGGTGTGCATTTAACACCAGAGCGAGAGCAGCCGGTACTTCGGGAAAAGCGCTTAGGGGCATATGGCTGGGATCAAGATGATCTGCGGATCTTAGAGCATCAAGCGACGATGGGTGCGGAACCGATTCGTTCGCTAGGGTTTGATGGACCACTGGCTGTATTATCAGAAAACGGACAGAATGTATCTGATTTTCTCAAAGAAACAGTGGCCGTAGTGACAAATCCAGCCATTGATCGGGAACGGGAAATTGAACATTTTTCTACGCGTATTGTGCTAGGCAGAAGACCAAACTTGCGCGTTACAGGCGTTAAATATCGTCATTTAGAAATTCAAAGTCCTATCTTATTAGGTGGACATCCTGCAGATGAACCGGATCGTTATCGATCCACGGCGTTAAAAATGGGAACTCAGCTGTTTGAAGATGTGTTGCGTTACTTTGCGGTGGCACCTGACGACATTGCGGAGATTTATCCGCGCATTGAAGACGGAGAGTCGTTGCCTGTGGCTTTAGATCGTCTGCGTGAAGAAGTGGTTGTAGCCATCTCCAATCAGGCGCAACTTATTATTTTAGACGATCAATTATCTTTTTCTGCTGGGTATGCTTGGATGGATCCCGCGTTTGCTGTGAGTATGGCGCATAAAACGTTGCGCGATCTTCGTGATGAGTTCGGGGAAAGCATGCGCAGAAAATGTAGCATTATACTTCGGTCAGGTGCTATCCGTAATTTGCATGATATGGCTGTATTTGTTGGACTCGGCGCAGACGCGATCAATCCGTATCTGTATTTTGACACGGCTTTTGAGTATGACGGGTATAAAGGCATTGAAAATGCTTATCTTGCGCTAACCAAAGGCTTGGAGAAAGTCATCTCTACATTGGGCATTCATGAACTTCGTGGTTATGATCGTTTATTCAGTGCCATTGGACTGGCCAATGAAGTTTCAGAATTATTGGAGATCAAGTCTTTCTTTGATGAAGAGGTGAAAGCTGGAAACTTTGATCGTTTTCTTGCTACCGCAATGATGCGGACAGAAAAGCTGCGTATTGGTCAAACGGCTGTGGCAAGACCTTATCAACTGTGGCCGCGAATTTGGAAGGTAGCAGGTGATGCAGCGGGAGGCAAGGCCGAATACGCATCGTTTTCTGAGAAGCTGCGGGAATTGGAGATCAAGCAACCTATTTCATTGCGTCATTTGCTGGATGTTCGGAGTGTGGACGTCAATAAGTCACCGGCTACCGTAGACTTATCCATCGGCGATCATGTGTTGCCCTTTGTTATTAGTTCCATGAGTTTTGGGTCACAAAGTGAGATTGCATTTCGTTCCTATGCGCTTGCCGCACAAAAATTGGATATGATTGCGATGAATGGTGAAGGCGGCGAGATTAAAGACATGCTTGGCAAGTTTGCTAAAAATCGTGGTCATCAGGTGGCCTCGGGTCGCTTTGGCGTCAATGCGGAACTTTGCAATTCAGCAGATTTGCTTGAAATAAAGATTGGACAAGGGGCCAAGCCTGGGGAGGGCGGTCACTTGCCAGGATCAAAAGTGTCTGCAAAAGTGGCCAATGCAAGAAATGCGCGTCAAGGGACAGACTTAATTTCACCTTCAAACAATCACGATATTTATTCCATCGAAGATTTGGCGCAGATGATTGATGAGTTAAAAGTAGTCAATCCGCGTGCTCGCGTAGCTGTAAAAGTTCCTGTTGTTCCTAATATTGGTACGATTGCAGTGGGGATCGCGAAGGCTGGTGCAGATGTGATCAGCCTGAGCGGATTTGATGGCGGAACAGGAGCGGCACGCTCGCATGCGATCAAATATGTGGGATTGCCAGTAGAAATAGGTGTCAAGCTCGCGCATGAGGCGTTAGTTGAATCTGGGCTTCGTGAGCAGGTGGAAATATGGGGCGACGGCGGCATGAAGAGCGGCTTGGATGTGGTCAAGTTGGTTTTGCTTGGCGCGAATCGAGTTGGCTTTGGTACGATGGCGATGATTGCTATCGGTTGCACTAGTTGTCGTGGTTGTCATAAAGACACTTGTCATGTGGGAATTGCCACGCAAATCGAAACACAAGAACAGGCATTGGCGCATGGTCTCAAGGCGTTTGTTCCCAGACAGATTGACATGGCGGTAGCCAACTTAGAACGCTATTTTCTTGGGATGGCTGACGAAGTGCGGGATATCGTCGCGATGCTAGGTGTGGACTCATTGCAAGTATTGGTGGGTAAATCTCATTATTTAACGCAAACAAGGGGACTAGAGCAAATTAATCTTAACGATTTAATTGCCACCCATGTGCAGTCTAGCTACAATTATACAACCCATGCCAATCGTCCAAGTACAGTAGGCGTGGAGTCGTTGTCGGTTCAACTAGGAGAGCAGGCAGTTTCCGCGATGGCAGCGGGTAGTGAAGCGATGACGTTCGGGGCTAATCAAGTACACTCTACGGAACGTGTCATTGGCGGCATGATTTCCGGATCTGTCGTACGTTCTGAAATTCGCGATCGCAAAAAGGGACTCAGCAAGGCTTCTGTTCGCTTGCAGAGTGGTTCTGTGGTAGGCAATGGCTTTGCGGCCTATAACGCGACAGGTGTGCACCTGCGCGTAGAGGGAGGCGCTCAGGACGGTGTTGGCAAAGGCGCGCTGGGTGGCAAGGTGATTATCATGAAAGGGCAGAACCACTTAGGTGAGCGTATCAACGGTAGCGTGGGTAAGGGGCTCGCATATGGGGCTCAGCGCGGACTGTTCATCGTACAAGGCAACGCTGATTCGCGTGCAGGAATACGTCTGTCTGGCGCTGATGTGATTATTGGCGGAGAAGTCAGTGCACCACTTGCCGATGCAAAAGGTGCGATTGCCACGCGCGCCAATATCAAAGGGTTTGCGTTTGAGTACATGACAGGCGGACGTGCGCTCGTCATGGGTGATCCAGGACCGTGGATTTGCTCGGGCATGACAGGAGGCGTCGTTTATTTACACTTGAACCTAGAAATGGGGCTCAATGCAGATGCGCTTCGTCGCCGTTTGGCAAAAGGTGCCAAGGTGTCTTTAGTCGCACTAAATTCATCAGGAATTTACGATGTGAAAGAGATGTTGACGTTCTACCACAAGGAGTTAGTTCGTTCGGGTCAGCAAATCGAGGCACAACGCCTGCAACCGCTTATGGATCAGCCAGAAGAGCACTTTTTACGGGTCATTGCGGGACTTGAGCAGACCGATCAGGATACGGCAACGGAGTAACATCATCTCTATAAAAGTGAAGAGCACTTAAGGAGTAGTCTCTATCTGAGGCTACTCCTTTTTAGTACGATGGTTTAAATAATTTGCCGAGAAAAAAATACCGTTCGGGATTAGCATGATACAGTTCATTTAACAGACTAAAAACGGTGGCTTTTGCCTTGTCGATTTTTGCATCGATCGAACGAATTGGTTCTAGTTTTATTTGCGCTCCGCGATAGGTTACCCCTTCGCCTTGAAGCAGATCAAGCGGAAACTTTGTCACAGCAGCACGCAAAAAATTATGGCGTGAATCGAGACTATATACTTGGTATGAAAGGTTATCGATTGTAATCAGCACCCCTTCAGGGGTAAAGAAAAAGTCCCCTTCGGGTTCTACATGAATGAGAAAAGCATTAACCATGATGATGATCCCCCTGACGCGTCTACCCACTGAATATAACTTGTCAAACAAGAAACTTCAATTTGTGGATTTCACCATGTGAGAAATACAAACGTATGATAGGAGAAAAGGCAGGAGGGAAATCATGGATTATCATGATGTTTTGGCAGCTTTTGGAGCAGGCAGTGCGCATCCTGGCGGTTTTCGCGACACGCTTTTCTGGTTAGATCGTCTCCAACTGAGTCCCACCATGCGCGTGTTGGAGGTGGGATGTGGCACGGGCAGAACAGCTTGCACCATACAGGAAAAGTTTGGCGTGCAAGTGGTCGGTGTGGATATTCGGCCATTGATGATTGAAAAGGCAAAAAAGCGTGCAATGGCGCTTTCACTTGATACTGAATTTGTGTTGTCAGAAGATCCAAATGGGCTTCCATTTTCTGATCAAAGTTTTGATCTCATCGTTGCGGAGTCTGTTACTATTTTTAATAAAATTGAGGATTTGATAAAAGAATATTTTCGCGTTCTTCGTACATCTGGCGTAGTCATTGATACAGAAATGGCGGCTGCCAATACATTAACTCCAAAATTGCTGAAAGAAGTCTTTGAATTGTATGGAGCCACTAGGGTACCTACGTTGAAAGAATGGAAACAACTGTATCTTGCTGCCGGGTTTCAAACGGTACAGACTATTCTATCTGGTGCGGTGCACGAATTATTGATGGAAAATGAAGTACATGATGGCATGGGTATTGTCAGTCCAGAAGCATTTTCTCCACAGGCGTCTGCCATTATCGACCGTAATTTTAAATTAATGCAGGAAAACAACAAGTGGTTTGCGTATGGCGTGTTTCGCGCGGTGAAAGAATAAGAGGAATTTGGTCGTTTTTTGTTTTTATTTTTTTTTTAAAGTGCTATAGTGGCGTTCATGGAGAGTGATGACATGGCACACGTAAATGAAGAGAAAATCCAGACTGCTATCCGCATGATCCTTGAAGCCATTGGTGAAGATCCGGAGCGCGAGGGGTTAGTGGATACTCCGGCAAGGGTAGCGCGGATGTATCAGGAAATCTTTGCAGGATTGGGACAAAACCCTGCGGATCAGTTGATGACATTATTTAATGAAGAACATAGTGAGGTTGTTATTGTAAAAGATATTCCCTTTTACAGCATGTGCGAACACCATTTAGTTCCTTTTTTCGGGAAGGCTCACGTGGCTTATATCCCCAATGGACGTAAGATTACGGGCATTTCAAAGTTGGCTAGACTTGTGGAGATGACGGCAAGACGCCCACAATTACAGGAACGATTAACTACAACGGTGGCGGAAGCGTTGATGGAGCGGTTGCATCCAGAAGGTGTTGCAGTGATGGTGGAGGCAGAGCACTTGTGTATGGCAATGAGGGGTGTGAATAAACCTGGTGCAATGACGGTGACCACAGCCGTTCGTGGCGTATACGAAAGTGATGCGACACTTCGTCAGGAAGTATTCGCGATGTTTAGGTGATTTCAAGGGGAATGAAGTTCAAGAAATCGCTGGAGATCAGATGATAGTTAACGTGGTGGACAAGTCCTTCTACGCGTGCGTGATGGGCTTGTCCATGCAAGTGTCCATACACGCATATAGATACCCCATATTCCTCAAGTAAATCTGTAAAACCTGTGCGGTGAGCGCTCTGCAGCAAAGGCGGGTAATGCATCACTGCCAATAGTGGTTGTCCGCTTTGTCGCCCTTCTTGCAAGGATATTTTGAGCCGTTCTAATTCCCTCAGATAGATGCTCTCGTCTTCTTTCGCGTCATAGCGAGGAGATTCAGGAAGTTCCCAACCCCGTGTGCCAACAATGGTAACCCCAGGGAACGACAGCGCATTATTTTGCAGCACATAAAAGCGATCCCCAACTAAGCGTTGTACTTTTGTGCGTGTACCCCACCAGTAATCATGGTTTCCTTTTAAGAGGATTTTCTCACCTGGCAGCGAACGAATAAAGTCAAGGTCTGGTATGACTTCTGTTTCACGCATTGCCCATGAGATATCACCTGCAATGATGACCAAGTCGTCATCATTGATCATCGCTTGCCAATTTTGTGCTAATTTATATTCGTAATTGTGCCATAATTCTCCGAAGACAGCCATTGGTTTATCAACACCAAAGGAAAGGTGCAAATCCGCGATCGCAAAGATACGAATAGTACTTGCCCCCTTTCTGAGTTGATTGTACCATGATGAAGTACGATTTCATTAATGCACTAGGAGTTATTTATGAGCAATCTACCTGAAACTAACGAGGGCTTGCTAAAATTAACCAAAAGCATTTCTTTACAGGCTTTTCATCAGCCATTTTTACATGATTGCCGATATAATCCTCGTTTGCGAAGTGTCGGTGGGAGATATCTCTTAACAACGCATCATATCGAAATCAATTGGCGATACGCGATGCAAGTAGGAAGCGTTGGATTGATCATGACTATTAAGCACGAATTATGCCACTATCACCTTCATTTGGCAGGACGCGGGTTTCGTCATCGAGATAAAGATTTTCAGCTTCTGTTAGAACAGGTGAATGGGATTAGGTATGCAGACAGATCAGCACTTAATTTGCGCACCTATCGTTATGAATACGAGTGTCAATCTTGTGGTATGAAATACATGCGCAGAAATCGTATCAATTTAAAAAAATTCGTTTGTGGCAATTGTCGAGGAAAATTATGTTTGACTAACGAATTTGATAATCTATTTACTAATAAAGGAGATGTATTCAATTGAGCAACGTGGTAACTTCTGAATCCGTTCAAACGATACTGGCACTTATCAATGATTGCTACCAAGAAGCAGCGGC
Source organism: Bacillota bacterium (assembly GCA_021846145.1). The sequence goes on along the minus strand of JAJZCJ010000064.1, from coordinate 5,544 downwards.
CACGATGAGTAGTGATGATGGGCAAGTGACTGAGAAAGTTATGAGCCTGTTTCGTAACGAAGACTTGCAAGGGATTGCGAGTCTCATGGATCAGACGAAATTAGAGAAAGATTTTGTCCTAGACTTACAACAGTTTATCAAAAAATGGTCAGCACGTTTAACCATGCCTTTGGCATAGAGGATGTGATCTAGAGATGAGTGAATCTACATCGAGGTTTCTTCGAGATGCTGTTTTTCGCCATCGTGAACATCGAATACAGCGGTTACATCACGTGCTTTTTGGATGGCAACAAAGGCAAGCAGAAATTGAAAATTTGGTGATGGACTCTTTTCAAGCGCAAGATTTAGATAAAATCGCAATATTGTTGACAGAGAAAAAGTGGTTGGAGCGTCGCATTGTGGGATTAACAGGTTTTTTGGATGCGTACTCTGCGCATGAATAAATCTCAGTTCCAAACACTTATTCAAGAACAAGGGATGAATTTGACGGATGATCAATGGCAAGCTGTCGCATATCCTCTGGCGGCTCAGGCTGTATTTGCCGGCCCTGGCAGTGGGAAAACGATGGTGATTACGATGCGCGCGGCTTATTTACATCTTGTTGAAGGGTTGGCTCCAGAACAATTGCTTATCTTCACGTTTACTAGAAAAAGCGCCTCCGAATTAAGGCATCGACTTTCGCAATTGAATCCGGTATTAAGTCGCGTGAATGCAGGAACGTTTCACTCCCTTTTTTTGCGATTATATGCTAAGTATTATGGTGTTTTACCGCAACTGATTACGGATGGAGAAAACCGAAAACTAATCCGCCAAGTATTGCGCAATAGTTCGCGAAATCCTGAAGATGAACTGGTTGAGGAAGCCATGCAAACCATTACGCTGGTCAAAAACTCATCAAGTGACCCAGAACAACTCATGATACAGCGTAAGCCTGAACTGCTATTTGCATTTAGGCAGTATGAGGACATGAAATCACAAATGGGAAGATGGGATTTTGATGACATCTTACTTCATTTTTACAAGCAACTTGATGATCGCGGTTTTGTAGAATTCTTGCATTCTCAGTCGCGTTCTGTGATGGTAGACGAGTTTCAGGATACGAGTCACGTTCAGTGGCTAGCGCTGCAAAAATTGTGCAAGGACGTAATTCCGTTAACAGTTGTAGGAGATGATGATCAATCTATTTATGGGTTTCGCGGGGCACAAAGTAGTGTGATTCAATTATTTTTGTCTACGTATCCACACGCAAATGAGGTCATTCTCGCAAAGAACTTTCGCTCTGTCGATCCCATCATCGCATCTGCTTCCCAATTGATTGCACATAATTTGGAACGTAGGGAAAAGCGATTTGAGGGCATGGTTGGTGATGGTGCATTACCGGTGTTGAACGTATTTCCAGACGAATGGACGGAAGCGGTGGCGATAGCAACAAAGATTATGCCACTAGCACAAAAAGGGAACCGTTCGATTGGGATTTTAGCGCGAACGAATTACCAGCTTTATTCCGTGGTTGAGGCGCTTTGGAATCAGGGCATCACGTTTTCTGTCCATGATGCTGCCTTGCTTCCCTATAAGCAATTTGATGTGCAGAATCTTATCAAGTGGTTGAAGGTAGCCTCTAGAACGGCAACGTTACAAGAGACGCAACAAGTATTTAACCAATTTTTGATCGGCAATGGGTACCATTATGCAAATTATGAGCCCGTTTTTCATCTTTATGCTAATAATAGTAATAATTGGATCACGAAAGTGGCTTCTTGGGATCGATTTGGGCTATCGCAAGCATTCCTCAAGCTTTTTGAAAAAGTGAATACGATGTCTGCCAGCGCCGCGTATCATGAAGTATGGCGAGCCTATCAACCTTATTTTGAGAAGCGCAAAGGGAGTAGGCATGATGATAAAGGCAGTAGTGCTGTGCGGCTGGTAGAGAAAGGGATACCGCCTCTGCAGTCATTGCGAGAGTGGCTGGAATCGGTGAACACGCGTATTCACATGCTCACTATGCGTGTATCTCCGATACAAGTACTTACGATGCATGGCGCAAAAGGATTGGAATTTGATGCCGTATTTTTGCTTGGATTACATGATAGTGTGCTACCTCATCGCAAGGTAGTCGCGCAAAAGCACGATGCCGCAATTGGTCTCGCAGAAGAAAGGCGTCTCTTGTATGTGGGCTGTACGAGGGCGAGGCAGCGACTGTGGTTGAGTTATTCCAAACGAGAGGGGAACATTATGTGTAATCCTTCTCCTTTTTTAGATGAAATGCATATTTTTAGTGATCGTCAATCTTTTTCTAAATTAAAAGGTGTAACAGCGACAAATAGGGAATAAGGTAGTCATTCAATTCAAGGAGGGTTCAGGTTTGAGTGCAACCATTTATGATGTAGCTCGTGTTGCGGGTGTTTCGATGGCCACCGTTTCCAGGGTATTAAATGATACCGCAGTGGTGAAGGAAGAGACAAAAAAAAGAGTGTTAGATGCAATTGCTCAGCTTTCCTATCGTCCCAATGCGGTAGCGAGGGGACTTGCTAGCAAAAAGACTAAAACGATCGGCGTGATTGTACCTGATGTGTCGGCCACTTTTATGGCCGAATTGGTGCGGGGTATCGAAGATGTGGCGCGGATGTATCAATACCACATTATTCTCTCCAATTCTGATGGTCAGTTGCAGCGAGAGGCAGATTTGGTAGGTACGATGTGGGAAAAGCAAGTGGATGGGTTGCTTTTTATGACCATGGAACTGCGCCAGGAGCATGTGGATATTTTTGAACAAGCACAATTACCAGTAGTGTTGTGTCGAACTGATGATCCAGAAGGCAGAATTCCTTCGGTTAACATTAACAATAAGCAGGCTTCTATGGATGCAGTGAACTATTTAATTGCTAGAGGCAATCAAAAGATTGCGTTTGTCTCTGGGCCTGAAGGGTTGAATGCGTTGTCAGATACCCGTAAGCAAGGTTATGATCGCGCGATGCAAGATGCAGGACTTGAACCTATTTACTTTGTCACACCCAAAGAGGAGTATTCGAGTGCCTTGGCGTCCATTCGCAGTCACTTGAGCGTTGATCGACCCCAGGCTTTACTTACTTGTAATGATGAATTGGCAGTTGCGGCGTTGCATGCGTGTCAGGATTTACAATTTTACGTGCCCAACGACGTAATGATATTGGCGTTTGACAATACAAAGATCACACAGTTGACTCGTCCACTTTTAACCACCATTTCACAGCCTATGTATGACTATGGCGCGGTGGCGATGCGTTTTTTGACTAAGTTGTTAAGTGATGCGCATGTATCTACGTATACGGTAATTCTTCCTCATCAGATTGAAGAACGCGCTTCGACGATGCAGCGCCTATAAATAGGCTAGTAAATCATGCTTACCGTGTATTTTCCACTAGCGTAATCTTTTATTTGTGAGTATGATTACAGAAAAGCGCATAACTAGCGCGTGAAGGGTTGGGATTACGATGCGGGTGGAAAAGATCTCCAAGAACAAAGTGAGAATATTCATCAGTTATGAAGATCTTGAAACACGCGGCATTGAAAAAGAAGAAGTGTGGCAGAATGGCAAGAAGGTACAAGAACTGTTCTGGGACATAATGGAAGTCGCGTATTCTGAAGTGGGATTTGAGATTGTAGGGCCAATTGCAGTTGAAGCGTTTACCATGCCTACAGAAGGCGTTGTCGTTATCGTGACGCAAGTACCAAGTTTGCCACCTCACTCGAACAGCCCAGATGAAGAAGAGGAAGAAAGTCAAGAAGTTGATCCATTTAGTTCATTTATCTTTACTTTCCCTGATTTTGAAGAAGTGATTCGGGTCGCACAAGCATTGAATCATTATGGTGCGCTCGAAGTGTCTCTTTATGTGTATGAACAAAAATATCACCTTGCATTTGAAAATGACAATATCGATGAGGCGATTTCTGATTCTATTTGGTCTGTGCTTCATGAGTATGGTGAATTGACAAGTGTAACGACGGCCATACTTGAAGAGTATGGGAAATGTGTATTAAAAAATCATGCTTTAGACACTATTATGGAATATTTTGTATAATAGTGTCTAAAGAGAAATGTCGGTGTGACTGATTAGTCATTGTCGTCATTTCTTTTTTTGATTATCTGTTTTTTGTAAACTGGAGGAACTTCCGGTTTGAATATTTTTGATGAAAAGTCAATAAGCATCAAAAACCGTCTTTTGCATCTGGCAAAGTCATTGCAAGCAACAGCTGAACCTGCTTTTGAGGAATCAAAAACGATTGCTATTTGGCGTGATTTTTTAATTGAACAGCAGATTCCTGTTAAGTGGGCATTGCATGGGCGCGCTCCGGTTGTAGACTGGGGTTTATTTGGTCAGGCAGCGATATCTATTGTGATTACTGCTGATTTGGATGCGGTAGGTGTGGAGTCAGGTAGTACTTGGTTTTGTGAGCATACATGCGGACATTTTGCTCAATCTGTGCACGCGCTTGGTCTAACTTATTTGCTTTTTACATATGGTATTAATAAAGATGTGGCCGTACGCATCATTGGATGTCCGGGTGAGGAATGCAGACCGATTTATGATTTAGAATATCCACTCCCTTATCGGACTGGGAAACAACGATTGTTAGAAGAGGGATGGTTTTCTGGGGCCAACGCAGTGCTTGCTACCCACTTGGCAGATGATTTAACATCGCAGACCGTGCAATTTGTCAGTGGTGCAAACGGTGTGATTGGTATTCGCTTATGCACACCTCAGTATGATCCCTCTGATCAACGACCTCCATCGCTTCGTACGTATGCTGGGATTTTAGAGAAGTGGCAAGAAGAGGTCAGGTATATCACTGGTGACCCCCAATTAAAGGTAAGAGCCCGCCCTGTGCGTACAGGAATTGAGTTATGGACGGAATTTCCGCAGGAGTTGGCTGCTATGCAAGCGCGCGCGGTGGATGAAATCCTTGAACAATTAAAGGCGCAAGCAAGTATCGATGTACAATTGATCAGTTCATACGCTCCACTCGTACAAAGTAAATGGTTACAGGATATTGCTTTTAAGGTATTGAATCAAGAGCATGGACTTACACACATTCATATAGTAGATCAATTATCAGGGGCTACTGATTTGGGTGATGTAAGTAAAGATTATCCCGTATTTCAATTATTCGTAGGGGGTACTTCGGGCTTCACTCACGATTCAAAATTCCAAGTAATAGATGACAATTTTGCGTTGTTATGGCCCATACAGTGGTTAATGAGCATGATTGAGGAATTGGCTATGATTTCATGAAAAGAGGGAGCCAATAGTGAAAATTGCGGTAATTTTTGGTGGTCGTTCTGCAGAACGGGAAGTATCGTTAAACAGCGGAGCCCAAATCATGGCGGCCTTATCCAGCCTAGGGTACGAAGTAAGTGGTTTTGATTTACTGCCCTCTATATTTAATGATATACGCACCTTTGATCCGGATGTAGTGTTTTTAGGACTCCATGGTCGGTATGGTGAGGATGGAACCATGCAAGGGGCGCTTGAACTAATGGGCTATCCATATGTAGGCTCAGGCGTG
>JAJZCJ010000063.1 GCA_021846145.1 Bacillota bacterium | reverse complement strand
ATTATCCTCCACCAACACCTCATCGCCTGGTCTGGTGTGCGTTAATACCGCCACTTGATTGCCCTGTGTACCACTAGTGACAAACAGCGCGGCTTCCTTGCCAAGCACTTCTGCCGCGGTCTCCTCCAGCTTGCGCACTGTAGGATCTTCACCGTACACGTCGTCACCGACTTCAGCCTCGTACATGGCTTTGCGCATTTCTTCTGTCGGTTTGGTCACCGTATCGCTGCGTAGATCAATCATTGAAGTGTCTCCGTTTCTGTTTTTATCGGCTGCAAATGCAAGGTTTTCCACTGGCTGTCCGCCACGTGACTTGGCGCGCCCATCATCGGATCGGTGCCGCTTGCCGTTTTTGGGAAGGCGATCACATCGCGAAGTGATGCCTGTCCCGTCATCACCATCACCAAGCGATCAAGCCCAAGCGCAATGCCACCGTGCGGAGGCGTGCCATATTCAAACGCTTCAAGCAAAAATCCGAACTTGTCCTTCGCCTCTTCATCTGTGAAACCCAGTGCGCGAAACATGCGCTCTTGCAGAGCCTTTTCATAGATACGCATCGACCCGCCGCCGATTTCATAGCCATTTAGCACGATATCGTAAGCCTGCGCACGCACTTCTCCAGGGTGACTGTCCAATTTGTCCATATCGTCCACACGCGGCATCGTAAAAGGATGGTGGACGGCCACATGGCGTTTTTCGTCTTCATCATACTCAAGTAACGGAAAATCAACGACCCACAAAAAAGCAAATTTTGACTCGTCGATCAATTCCAACTGCTTGCCAAAATACAGCCTCAATGCGCCAAGCGCGTCTGCCACCACCTGTTTTTTATCGGCGACAAACAGAATTAAGTCCCCAGGCTTTGCGGCACATGTCGACACAATATCGCTGAGTTGTTGGTCGCTAAAAAATTTCGCAATCGGCGAACGAACTCCCGTCTCTTCGACGATCATCCATGCTAGGCCTTTTGCTTTATAGCGCATGGCGTATTTACCCAGATCATCTAGTTCCTTGCGACTGTAATTTCCACACTGGGGAGCGACCAGCGCCTTGACTTGTCCGCCCTTTGCCAGTGCATCAACAAACACCTTAAACGTGGCTTCAGCCACCACATCCGATACATTGATCAGTTCCATGCCAAAACGCACATCAGGCTTGTCCGACCCAAATCGCTCCATTGCTTCCTGATACGTCAGTCTGGGAAATGGTGTAGTTAGTGTCAGCCCGAGAATGCGTGAGAAAATTTTCACCATCATCGCTTCCGTTATATTCTGAATCTCGACAGGTGATAGAAAAGAAGTCTCCATATCTAATTGGGTAAATTCCGGCTGCCTATCTGCCCGCAAATCCTCATCTCGAAAGCAGCGGACAATTTGATAATAACGCTCAAATCCGCCCACCATCAGCAGTTGCTTAAATAGTTGCGGCGATTGTGGCAACGCATAGAATTCATTCGGGTGAAGTCGGGAGGGAACGAGAAAATCCCTTGCACCTTCTGGCGTACTCTTGGTGAGCATGGGCGTCTCTACTTCGATAAAAGTTAATTCATCCAGATAATTGCGTATCACCTGATTAATCCGGTGACGAGTTTGCATGGTACTTAACATCTTGGGACGCCGCAGATCAAGATACCGGTAACGCAAGCGCACCGCCTCGTCTACTTCCGCCTCGTCTTCAATCGCAAACGGGGGGGTCTTGGCTCCGTTAATAATAGTCAATTCGCTCACTTCAATTTCGATGGTGCCAGTGGCAAGCTTCGGATTGACCGCTTCGGGTGCCCGCAACACCGTCATCCCTTCCACCTGAATCACATATTCGCTGCGTAAGCGATCTGCCTGCAAAAGCGCCGCTGCGTTCACGTCCTGACGAAATACCAATTGAACGATTCCTGTGCGATCACGCATATCAACAAAAATCACGCCGCCTAAGTCACGTCGTTTTTGCACCCAGCCAGAGAGTACCACCTTGTCCCCCACGCGCTGTTCAGTTAACTCACCAGCAAAAGCAGAACGGAATTGCACCTGTCTACCACTCCTTTTTCTATTTACAGCTACTTGTAACGGCTATTTGCGAAGTGCGGATATCAGTTCGTCAATGGCTACCAACTGTTGTTCCTTGCTCGTCATATTGCGCAACATGACTGCGTGCTGCGCGACTTCATCATCGCCAATAATGAGCGCCACCGGTGCGAGATAACGATCGGCTAATTTGAGTTGGGCCTTAAATCCGCGCCCCGCATAGTCGCCATCTGCCCGCAAGCCATGACTCCGCAAAAGTTGCAACACAAAAACGGAGAACGTAGCCGCCGCCTCACCCATGGTAATCACAAACACATCTAATTTATCAACAGCCAATTCAGTCATGATCGCTTGATCAAAAGTGAGCAGCAACCGCTCCAGTCCGCCTGCAAATCCCACGCCCTGAAGGTCGGGTCCGCCCAACATACTGACAAGGCCATTGTAACGTCCGCCACCAATGATCGTACTTTGTGCCCCTAGCTCCGTGCCGATAAATTCAAACGCGGTGCGCGTATAATAATCGAGCCCCCGCACCATCGTTGGCGTCAACTCATACTGCACATGAAGCGCGTCTAAATAGCCTTTGACTGCCTCAAAATGAGCCGCGCAATCCGCACACAAATGATCGGTGATTTTAGGCGCAGACAACACCCGTGGATGTTTCCCATCAATTTTACAATCAAGAATGCGCATTGGATTTTTATCAAACCGCCCTTGACAATCCTGACACAGTTCTGCCTTAACTGGCAAGAGGTGTTCTAATAATAGTGCCTTATGCGTAGCTCGGCATTGTGGACACCCGACAGAGTTGAGCTCTAGCCGATAATTCTCGACGCCTAACACCTGTAAAAAACGATTGGCCAATTCGATCACTTCTGCGTCTGCACGCGGATCATCACTACCGATCACTTCCACGCCGTACTGATTAAACTGACGATAACGCCCAGCCTGTTTTTTTTCATAGCGAAACATCGGGCCGAGATAGAAATACTTGCCGGGCAAGGTGCCGCCATGTAGCTTCCCTTCGACAAATGCCCGCACTACCCCCGCCGTACCTTCAGGACGCAGTGTCAGCGACCGACCACCACGATCTGTGAACGTGTACATTTCTTTTTGCACAATGTCGGTGGTATCACCCACACCGCGTTCAAAAACCGCCGTGTGTTCAAAAATAGGGGTGCGCATTTCCCGATAGTGATAAAGATCAAATACTTCACGCGCCTTTGCCTCTACCCATTGCCACACACTGGCTTGCTCTGGCAGCACATCAACCGTACCGGGGGGTCTTGCAAATTCAGTCACATTTATGCCCTCCTGCCTAAACATACACAAAAAAACACCAAATCCGCCCTCCTAGGGACGAACGGTGCTCTCTCCACGGGTATCCCCGACCACTACTTTCCCAAACATATTTTCCTGTATATATTCAGTGTAATTCAGTCCTCTTTTTTTTGCAAGCGCATCAATGCGCTGTAGTTTACTCGCGATAATTTGTTCAATGTGAGCCACGTACGCCGCCGGGTCACGGGCGTTCACCGTGCGTGCAATGTGACCGTTTTGCGGATCTCGCCACTTGCTCGCGCCCCCGCCACCGAGCGCCACGATCGTTTGCGCCTCCTTGATGATCAAGATGTTGTAAAGTCCCTCTTTACCAGCATGGGCATAGCCGATATTTTCCCGGCCAGCAAGGATGTTTTTTTGTCGATATAGATAATAAGGCTGCAATCCGTGTGGTCTCAGTTGCTGCTCTGCCAAATCCAACATTGCTTCTACCATGTCCGCCCGTGGCACCTCATCGTGCTCGCCGCCCTTTATGACCTGCGCGCCGCGTTTATAGGACAAGGTGTGGACGGTGACACTGTCTGGGGCAAGCGCAAGCGTACGCGTAAGTGAAAATTGTGCATCTTCCACATTTTCCCCTGGCAACCCCATGATCAGATCCATGTTGATATTTTCAAAACCTGCCTCGCGAAACAGCATAAACCGCTCATCGATGATTTTAGATGAATGTCCTCGTCCCACTTTCCACAGCGTGGAATCGCGAAAAGATTGCGGATTGACACTGACACGGCTCACACCGGCTGCTTTCATCACCCGCACCCGATCCAATGTAATTGTGTCTGCGCGCCCAGCCTCTACGGATAATTCACGCCACCGATCGGCGTTTGGCAAATGATCTTTTAAGAGCGTCAGCAAATAGTCAAGTTCAGCGGCTCGCAAACTAGTCGGCGTCCCACCGCCGATGTACACCGTGGTCACAGGGATTCGCTGCGCCTTGAGCGCTTCACCCACCGCGCGAATTTCCAGCGCGAGCGCCTGCATATAATCGCCAGCATAGCGAGCTTTTTCGGCCATCGAATACGCAGGAAATGTGCAGTACGTACAGTGTGTTGGACAAAACGGGATGCCTACATAAATACTCACTTCTTGCTCCAACTGATACAAATCAGGCAATGCCCGCAGTTCGTTTTCGGCCACCTCGACGAGCAACTGTGCACGGTCTTGTCTGATCGCATACTCACTAACCAGTACACGAGCCGGTTCGCCATCTCCATCTTGGCCTTGGCGCTGATTTTGAATTTGCAGATGTGCCAGTTTACTAGGTCGAACGCCAAACAGCACACCCCAAGGCAGCGTGCGACCTGTGCGCCTATGCAACAGTTGATGCAAGGCAAGGAGCAACGCGCGTTTGCCTAGGCTTCGCACGGCTTTGTTCCCATCATGATCACCAGGTATTCGCGGCAGACTGCGAATTTCACAGTCATAACGGGCACCTTCCACTAAGCAAACGATGCCTGTCACCACCTGCCGCGTCACGCTCACCTGCGCATGTAAGACGGCATTGTGTGGCTCTTCCTCTGCAAAAAAAGCGTCCCCCATCCACGCTAGTTCCGAAAATGGTTCGATGCCATACACATTCATTGCGATCACGATCGCGCCCCCGAACTGGTGCCGATAACATCAAATGCACTGCGCACGGCCACCAGCAAATCTTGTACATCGCCTTCAAGCAATGTGCGCAAGTCAAAGATCACTTCGTCACTTGCCACCCTCGCCACCACCGCTGGATTGCCATTGCGCAGTGCGGCTAGCAACTGCTCAGGAGACATGGCCAATGGGACAACCGCCACTGCATACGTAGGAATATCCACTTGCGGAAGCGCACCTCCTCCGACCTTGGAAACCGTCTCAACCACGCGACAACGCGCGCGATCACCTAATGATACCGCCAGATCCACAGCCAATTTTTCCGCCGCCCCCTGCAGTAACTGCGCAGATGAGAGGAGCATGCGCAGCGTAGGAATCCTGGTCTTCGCGCGCGCCTCGTCCCGGTACAGGCGCAACGTCGCCTCAATTGCCGCGAGTGTCAATTTATCCACGCGCAGCGCACGAGCCAACTGATTTTTTTTCAAGCGGTCAATAAACGCTTTTTTTCCACACAGAAATCCCGCCTGTGCCCCACCAAGCAACTTGTCACCAGAAAAACTAACCACATCCACCCCTGCTGCTAGGCTGTCGCGTATGGTTGGTTCATCGCCAAACCCGTGCTGGCGAAAATCAATCAGCGAGCCACTCCCCAAATCTTCAAAAAAAGGCAACTGATACGCATGCGTCAGCGCCACCAATTCCTTTAATACTGGCTGTTCGGTAAAGCCAATGATGCGAAAATTGGAAGTGTGTACGCGTAGCACCATATCAGCACCCTGCTGCAACGCCTGTTCATAATCGCGCAGGTGCGTCTTGTTGGTGGTGCCGACTTCCACTAACTCGGCACCACTCGCACGCATCACTTCAGAAACGCGAAACGAACCACCAATCTCAACTAACTCTCCGCGTGAAATGACGACTTTTTTGCCATTTGTCAATTCATTTAACATCAAAAACACTGCCGCCGCGTTGTTGTTGACCACTAGCGCCGCCTCTGATCCGACTAGTTCACAGATCAATTCCTCAATGTGTTCATAGCGATGACCGCGCTCCCCTGTTGTCAGGTCATACTCTAAGTTGCTGTAGCCCCTTGCCACGCTGATAATCGCCTCTAGTGCCTCCTCAGCTAAGGGGGCACGTCCAAGGTTCGTATGCAGCACCGTACCCGTAGCGTTGATCACCCTGCGCAAATTCATGCTCGTATAAGCGGTGAGCACCTTTTGCACGCGCGCAAGCAATAATTTCTCGCTCATCGGCTCGTCGCTACCAGCAAGGATCTGCCGACGCCATTCATCAAGCACCTTTTGCACCGAATTGACGACATCTTCGTGTCCAAACTCCTCAATCCATACTTGCACGTTAGGCCAAGATAGCACTTTATGTACGGCTGGTAATTCTCGCAACCGCGATTGTTCTTTCCCTTCCACGACGATCACACCTCGAATAATTAACTTTTCTTATACCTAGGTAATGCTTAAGTATTAACGCAAATCACCCTGTGAATCAACCACGAAGATAATATGCTATAGTTTAGTACTAACAGAAAGGAGTTCATTATGAATTTCACACAGTCTGAATTATGGCACGAACGAGCGAGCCGCGTCATTATCGGAGGCGTTAACAGCCCTTCACGATCCTTCAAGGCAGTGGGTGGAGGCTCTCCCATCACGATCGAAAGCGCAAAGGGAGCCTATCTTTATGATGTGGACGGCAACCCTTACATAGACTACCTTGCCGCCTATGGTCCGATCATCGCAGGCCACGCTCACCCACACATCGTGGACACTGTCCATCAAGCCATGCAGCAAGGATCGCTCATCGGAGCGCCTACGCCGTGGGAGACACTTTTTGCTGAGCGCTTGCAACATGCCATTCCCGAACTGGAGCGCATTCGCTTTGTCAATTCTGGCACAGAAGCGGTCATGACACTCGTGCGCGTTGCCCGCGCGTACACTGGAAAAACCAAAATCATGAAGTTTGCTGGGTGTTATCATGGCCATTTTGATCAGGTGCTGGTAGCCGCGGGTTCTGGACCGTCATCACTTGGTACACCAGATAGTGCAGGCGTACCCGAAGCGGTGGCAAACGCGGTGGTGACTGTGCCTTTTAACGACATTCACGCTTTCCAAAATGCCTGGAATCAGCATAAAAATGACCTCGCTGGCGTGATGATCGAGCCGGTAGTGGGTAATTTCGGCATCGTCACGCCTATTCCAGGGTTTTTAGAAACCATCCGGCAAGCGACAGCAGCCATGGATGTACCCCTCATTTACGATGAAGTCATCACGGCGTTTCGCTTTCGCTTTGGCATTGTGAATTACAATGATGTCAAGCCTGATCTCATCGCACTAGGCAAAATCATCGGCGGCGGCTTGCCGATTGGCGCGTATGGCGGAAAGCAAAAAATCATGGAGCAGGTGGCTCCACTCGGACCTGCCTATCAAGCGGGCACGCTAGCCGGCAACCCCGCCTCGATCCGCGCAGGCATGGCTTGTTTGGATGTGCTCGAAGAACCAGGTGTGTACGAGCGCATGAACAGTTTGGGTCAAGCGCTCGAAGAAGGACTACTGCATCTCGCACAACAAGCTGGTGTCCCGATTACCATCAATCGTCTGGGGGGCGGATTCACTGTGTTCTTTGGTGATCATCAAATCGTGAACTATGAAGATGCCAAACAGACTGACGCAAAAGCGTTTGCTGTCTTTTTTAAAGCAATGCTGGCAAATGGCGTACACTTAGCTCCCTCAAAATACGAGGCGTGGTTCTTAACCGCAGCTCACACAGAACGGGAAGTAGCAAAGACACTAGTCGCTGCGAAAGCTAGCTTTGAACAAGTAAAAAGTCAACAAAAATAGAGCGGAACTCCTAAGAGCCGCTCTATTTTTATATCACCTTAACTATTTCAATTATAAAAGATCAGCTAATTTCGCTTTCAGCTGATTTTTTGGCATATAGCCAACAATTTGACGCACGACTTCGCCACCTTTAAAAACTAGCAACGTAGGAATGCTCATAATACCAAACTCGCCTGCTGTCCGTGGGTTTTCATCGACGTTGAGTTTGCCGACCTTTAAATTGTCTGGGTATTCTTCAGCCAACTCTACGACAATTGGCGATAACATCTTGCACGGGCCACACCATACCGCCCAAAAATCAATGATGACTGGGCGATCAGCCTCATCTTGTAAAAACATTTTAAAATCATTATCGGTAACATCTTGTACACTCATGCCTAAATTTCCTCCTGTATGATTATCGTCAATCGCTCAACTAACTTGTCCCATTTGCGCGATCACATGAGATACTGCTTTTTCCTCATCTAAAAATACCACAAGATAGTCCCCTTGTGCCATTACACTTTGCGGGGCAGTCATCATTAAGATTACCCCTTCTTCTCCGCGCAGCACAAACTCTTTCCAATCTGCCATGCCAACGAGTTCTGACGCAGCAATCATTTGTTCAAGCAATTTCGCAAAATGATGGTGTACTTCATCGGCATATGGTTGATCAAAATACCTCGCCTCGCCAAATGGAGTGAGCGTAAACCACCCGAGTACACCAGGAATATCAAGGTGACTTTGCAACCATTGTTGCCGCTCATCGGGTACAGTCGTTGCCACGTTGTCAGGCGATTGCTCCGCTACCCAATCCGTTGATTCCATTTCCCCATCATCGTCAAGCGTAGTATTAGGAACCTCATAACTAGACATGCGCACGACATGATCTTCATTTAAATGAAAATCTGTTTCCGCTTCATCCAGATCCTGCAACACAAGGGGTGGCACTTGCTCAGGCACCACATCGTTGAACCAGATAATCGGCTCGGCAGCCTGCGTCTCCAGAGGTTCTCCCGCGTCTTCTAAATGCTCATGTATCGGTTCTTGCGTCGCCATTTCGATCGGCGGCTCTACCACAGGTACAGTAGCAGCTTCAGTCTGCCCATCGTGCATCTGCGTCTTTCGCGATTTTTGCATACTTCGTATGACTAATAGCAAAATGAGAATGATGACCAGTACGCCTGCTATCACCAAGTACCACATTGTATGTCCCATCGACATAGTATGTCCCTCCTCAAATTAGTGCTAGTGCGTAATCCAGCGAATGATGCGTTTGCGTACCATCGTAAAGCTCCCCGGTCTGAGCCGCCACGAACTGATCAAAAGCAAAACAGTTCCACTTGCGATATACACGATCAAAAAGAAAAACCACACTTCTTTGCCTGACAGTGCATGACTATTCACCACTTCAAAGACTGATGACACCAGAGAAGGACTTAACGCGGGATTCAATAGCCCCAAATTGGATTCAATCCCCGCTTGCATGTAAATGGGATCAAGGGCATAACAGATGCCGGCTAGGTGCATCCACAGATTTTCTTCGGGATTATGTAAACCCAAACTATCAAACAAATACCCAAACACGGCCAGCCCAATGAAAAGCATCGCCACGGTGGCATACGAAAACACTGTGCTCCAACCTGTACGTCGCAGCAATGTAGAAAAAAAGATACTAATTCCTGCAATCGCACCAAGTGTAATCACTTGCAGTCCAAAAACCGCCAGCACCTGTGATGGTAGTACCCCGCCAAACAAAAACACAATACTATAAAGTGGCAGTGTCATAATAATCAGCAACAATAGAAAAGAAATCGAACTTATAAATTTAGTAAATATAATTGTCAGTGGTGACAAAGGAGTGGTCAAAAGCACTGATAATGTTTGTCGTTCTTTTTCCCCACTGATCACGCCCGACGCGATGCCTGGCGTCACAAAGGACACTAATGCCAATTGCAGATAGGAGAGAAAAGTAAATAATTCTGCTGTGCGCGCAGGTTGCAAAATCAGCGTTTGTCCTTGTACATTCACGTACATATACACAAAAGCCACCGTACCGATCACGAATAGATAAAGGGAGAGGGCCAAAATAGTTCGTCCCGAACGCATACGCTGACGCAATTCTTTTCGCAACAACGGATTGATCCATTGGCTCATCTTGTGATGCCCTTGTCCCTGCACAGTTTATCCTCCCACTACCATATATCAGTCAAGCCATTTTAGAAATCGGTGCCATTTTCACATCGTTGTCTGTAGTCAGTCGCAAAAATAGATCTTCTAGGCTACCCCCCAACTCTTGAAATGTTTTTAATTGAAAGCCAGAAACAGCAAGTTCATGGATTAATTCTACCTGTTCTGTCTCAGAACCTGCAAAAATAAACTCAACCTTGTCTTCTCCCACTTTCAGTATTTCCGTAATTTCTGGTCTTCGATTCAGCAATTCTGCAAGACGGTGCCCCTGTGCAATCACTTCCAAAAGAAAGTGTCGATTGCCATTGACTCTTGCATTCACCACTTCAACCGCCGCACACGCTACCAGCGTACCATGTTGAATAATGCCAATTTCGTCACACATATCCGCAAGTTCAGGCAAAATATGCGAGCTTATCAAAATTGTTTTGCCACGTTCACGCAAGCCTTTGATAATTTCCCGCATGTCAATTCTTGAACGAGGGTCTAGCCCAGAAGCAGGCTCGTCCAAAATTAGCACCGGAGGATCGTGCATGAGACTACGAGCAAGCCCCAATCGTTGCTTCATCCCTCTGGACAGGGAATTGACAAACGCATCCGAACGATCTTCAAGGTTGACCAATCGAAGCAACTCGGCCGCCCTTTTTTCAATCATTGGCGCATCAACGCCGTACGCTGTGCCATAAAAAGCTAAATACTCGCGTACACTTAAATCATCATACACACCAAATTCATCAGGTAAAAAACCGATCTGTCTGCGCACAAGTCCTGGTTCAGTCGTCACCTCAAAACCATTAATATACGCTCGTCCAGAGGTAGGCATCATTAAGGTAGACAAAATAGATAACGTCGTTGTCTTGCCTGCTCCGTTTTCACCGACAAAGCCAAAAACCGTACCCTCTCTGACATCGAGATTCAAGCTGTGAACGGCAGTCACTTTTCCGTATTTTTTGCTTAAATTTTCTACCCGTATCAACGCTTTTCACTCCTTTATCTGCGTAATCGGAATCAGTTCTCGAATCAACCACTGTGGAGTGGCAGGTAACGTCACTCCGTCAGGTTTTAATAGAGCAGGCTCATCGTGTGACCATGCGACAAACATCGCTTCCCCATCCGGAATGCTTTGTCGTAAAAATGTCCCTGAATTATCAAATAACGACTTGCCCACCCCATGATTTGCACTAGCCAAAACAGCACCCAATCCAGCCATCACACTGCTATGCATACTTGCACTTTGCAATACTGCACTAATATTTACACTTTGCCCTTTTTTCATCGCACCAATAGCGATCACTTGATGATTCACCACTAATGCTGCATCTGTAAAATTAAAACGGGTTTGATTAGTCACATATCCGGCCAGCGATTGACCCTCGCGATAAAAAGTACCATTCACATAGCCGAACCGCTTGTACAAATTTAAGGAAAGTACGAATTTCCCACCCCAAGCATTTACCTTATTAAAAGAAATTTTACCAGACGATCCCGAAAATTCATTTTTGGTTTGTGACGGCCCAATCCCCGTCGCTTGCTCTGACATGGGAACAGACCACGTATCAGCCGTCGTGTGGATCGAATAGCTCCTTGTCTGTGGAGACATAAACGCCTCTACACCAGCAATTTGCGTCAGTGAATGGTCTAGCAAATCCACCATACCCACACTTTGCGTCAAAATACCATTGGGCCTTTGCATGACGCCTAGCACATAAATGCCCCCTGCCACAAACAGCGAGATCACAGGAAGATACAGCCACGCCATTTCATTGCGGCGATGCCTGCGCAAAATAAAGTACAGCACAGGTCCGACAATAAATACATACAAGCCAAATACGGTCTCCCAGATCCACAATGGAGGGGAATACATTTGCGGAAATTGTTCTGAAGCTGCATATAATCCCCAGACGCCATTTGTTCCAAATAAATCAGGACTTGATTGCAGCACTTGTGCACGCAAGGAGTGCAATAGTGTATCCCAAAATTGCGCATATCCCGACCACGATAAATAGTCAGGTGCTGACGCGTCAAATCCTGCATACACGATCTTGCCACGTCCCAAGGTTTTTGCCGCTACCAACGCACTGTTTTGAGCACCTACCAGCACCTTTGCACCGCTAATGATGTGACCATACAACAAGGACTCATTAGTGAGGATGCCCGTGCTCCCCGCGTACTTTGCCAAGAGCGTGGGCGGTTGATCAAGCACTACACTTGGCACGACTGGGCTTTGCCCTAAAAATCCACCGACTTGCCCTGCATTGGGTTCAATTCCCCCAAGTAGTAAAATCCCCCCCGCTCGAACCCAATTTAAGATACCCTGAATCTGCATAGGCGATAGCAACGCGGCCGATGATCCATCAATATACAAATAACTGAGTGATTCCAATAACGGCATAGATGAAGGTAATGAAGTAGGAGGAATATAGGCCGTCACCAGTTCAGTAGAACCATTATCAGATGATACCCCAGCTAAAAATTGCACAGACTCCGGTCGCAAACTGATGATTCCAGCAATTTCAGAACCGCTGATCGCAATCCCTGGAAGGTGGGATTTCATCACTACCTGACCGTTATTTTCCCATAACAGTTCCCCTCCTCCTTTTAAAAAAAGACCAGGGAGGCCAATCGTTATAGATGAAGATTGCACACCACCCGTTCCTGACGTGCTAACGGGAAGCTTCCATGTGTATGTGCCTGCAAACGGACGGTCACGCGAACTAACCACGTACGCAATCTCACCGTGCAACGGGTGATTTTGCGTGGCACTTACTGTCACATGCACGGGCACCCACGAACGCGGATCATAATAATTTTGAAATCCTACATTGATTTTCATACTGGCCTGCGAATTGGTGGCGGCCATCACAGGAAATGACGACGAAAAGAACAGCACTAGCAACAGTGCTGTCATTCCCGAATGAACGCCTACTTTCATCCTTGTTGCTCACGATATTCGACACGCACCGTGGTCGAAATGCCCCCACGCACATTATACTTTCCCACTACTTCTAAAAATTTAGGCTTAGCAAACCGCACAAAATCATCCGCAATCCTGTTCGTCACCGCTTCATGAAAGTGTCCTTCGTCACGAAAACTCCAGAGATATAATTTTAATGATTTTAATTCGATAATAAACGGACCTGGATGGTAACGAAAAGTGATTGTGCCAAAATCGGGTTGTCCAGTTTTGG